>JAJDNB010000101.1 GCA_022340905.1 Deltaproteobacteria bacterium
GGATCCCCGCCAGAATTGCCTCAGCTACTGCATCCTGGTAAGCAGCGCTCACTAGTCGCTTCTCCTCCAACCTATTGGTTATGAAAGAGATCTCCACCATAATCGACGGCATCTGCGCGCCAATGAGGACATAAAAAGGAGCCTGTTTTACACCCAGATCCTTGATTTTACTGTATCTCTTGGGCAAACTTTTGATCAGCCCCTGCTGGACCGCTTCAGCCAGGCGACTGGATTCATTAATCTTCGAATTCAGGATCAGATCATTGAGAATCTTCTCCAGGTCACTAATACGTTTTGCTGATACTGAATTTTCGAAAGCCGCCAATCGAGCCGCCTCTGCATCGGTAGCTACATTGAGTATGTAGGTAGATATGCCGTGAACACGCCTATTCTTATTGGCATTTGTGTGAATGGACACAAACAGGTCCGCCTTTTGAGTATTGGCCAGGGCTGTACGTTCCTCCAGAGGAAGGAATGTGTCTGAACTTCGGGTTAGAATGGCATCCAAATGAAGTTTTGACCGTATCTTCTCTTGTAGTTTTAGTGCTATATCGAGTACGACATCCTTCTCTTTAACACCTGAGTGGCCCACAGCCCCCGGATCCTTACCCCCATGGCCAGGGTCGATAACAACCTTCTGCACCCCCAGCCCCAGTTGCTGAGCCAGGGTCAGACTGGAGGCCTTGTCCTTCCCAGGAAGAGGCAGTCCCCTCCTACTCTCACCCGTTACGTCGATAACGATGCGAAAAGGATCGTCTAAAGAAAAAATCTTATGGTCTTCGATGGATTCAATATCCAGCACTACCCGCACCACCTTGGGCTTGTACTGACCAGCTCGCACCTTCCGCAAGAGACCATCCCCTATGGGGATGCCTCCAGCAAAAGATGAATCCAGGGTCGAGTTTTGGAGATCTATATAAAGTCGAGGCGGTTTCCCCAGCGAAGGATCACGCCTCAACAAATGGCTAGAGTATTGGACTTGCTCATTCACATCAATGACGATTCTGGTGTAGTCTTGGGCAGACCAGTGACGGATATCAGTAACCCTTGCCAGCCCTCCTTTGAAAGCAATACCTGTATCAGGCAAGCCCGGTAGATCTGGGGGGGCTTTTCCTTTGCCCATTTTGGCTTCCAATTCGGAAAGCCGCTTTTCAGCCCGAGGCTTCATATCACCCTGAGGAAAATTCATAACCACCTTGAAGTACTCGACGTAAGCCCGGTCAGGGTCTTGTCTATACCCGCGATAGATTTCCCCCAATTGATATTGGGCATCATCGGCGAATCTGCTCTTAGAAAAATTCTTGACTACTTTCCGGAATCTACTGATGGATTCGTTCAAATCACTCGATTTTCGAGAGTACCCATAAAGACCTTTGTACAATCTTGCCGTTGCATAGAGAGCTTCATCTGCCTGACGTCCTTCGGGATACTTCTGGTAGTATTTTTCGTAAGCCTGAATGCAGCGCAGCCACTGGTCCCTATATTTCATGCGCTTTTTTGAATGGTAGAGCCTCCTTGCACAATTCCTGGCTTGTTCTAGATAATCACTATTCTTCCCATAGGCAGGAGGAAGGAATAGTACTGTCTCTCCAGTGAAACACAGGAAGATTATCATCCAGATGAATGTCAGCACTTTCGCTTTACAGCAACGCATAGTTAGAGACCAAATACCATACATCTTTATTTTAGATTCATGATTTGAGATTGAAGATTCTAGAGCCAAACAACATCTAGTTGTGAAAACTAAAAATTAAAATCTTCAATCCACATTCTCCAATCTACAATCTAAGATGATTCTTCATCCAGCATTTCTCGCAGCCTAGCAAGCTCATTAAGAGCTTCGATAGGGGTTAATTGCTCGATTTTTAAACTTTGGAGACGACGGCGAAGTTTCTGCTCGGACTGTCGGAAAAGAGAGAGTTGAAGCGGTTCGTCCTGACTCCCAGAGGCCGAGCGAAGGAGGCGGGGCAAACCTTCCACGTCTGTGGTTGCTTCTTCCAAATGTCTGAGCACTTGTCTGGATCTTTCCACAACCTCCCACGGCAGTCCTGCAAGCCGTGCCACTTGAATGCCATAGCTGCGATTGGTACCGCCTTCCACCAGCTTTCGAAGAAAAATAATCTTCTCCCCCCATTCCTTGACTGCCACGTTCATATTCCTGAACCGAGGCCCAGTGGCAGCGAGATCTGTTAGTTCGTGATAATGGGTGGCAAAAAGAGTCTTGATCCCCCTCCCCTGCCAATTGTGAAGAAATTCGGCCACTGCCCAGGCAATACTTAGGCCATCAAAAGTACTCGTCCCTCGGCCAATTTCATCCAGAATCACCAAACTCCTGTCTGAAGCCTGATGAAGAATATGTGCAGTCTCTTGCATCTCAACCATAAAGGTGCTTCTCCCCCTAGTCAATTCATCGGTTGCACCCACCCGAGTAAAAATACGATCCACAACTCCTATTCGAGCAAAACTTGCAGGTACTGGCGCCCCCATCTGGGCAATGAGAACAATAAGAGCTACCTGCCTGAGAACGGTTGACTTTCCTGCCATATTGGGTCCCGTTATGATTATAATCTGTTGGCTGATATCATCGAGGGCAATATCATTTGGGACGAAACTACCTTGGGGCTGGGCCGCCTCCACCATGGGATGGCGTCCTTCCTTGATAGTGATTTCGGTTCCATCTTCCAGGTGAGGTCTGCAGTAGTTCCTTTGATTGGCAACTTCGGCTAGGGCTGCAAATACGTCTATCTCTGCTATCACGGAGGCGGTGGATTGAATACGAGTGGTGTGACTGGCAACCGCGGCACGGAGTGCCATGAAGAGTTCTTCCTCAAGCTGGATTCTCTTCTCGTCCGCATTTAGTACTTGAATCTCATACTCCTTCAGCTCTTCCGTAATATAGCGCTCAGCATTAACCAGCGTTTGTTTGCGGATATATCGGTCGGGTACTGAACCCTGATTGGCCTTGGAAACCTCCAGGTAGTAGCCGAAGACCTTGTTGTAGCCCACCTTTAGCGTGCCAATACCCGTCTTCTGCCGCTCCTCTGCCTCCAGATGGGCAATCCACTTCTTGGCATCGCGACTCAAAGTGAGCAGCCCATCTAGCTCCTCGTTGTAGCCCGAACGGATTAAGCCCCCTTCTGCCAGAGTTGGCGGAGGGTCATCAACCAGGGCTTCCTGGAGCAACTCGGCCAGATCTTCCAAAGGGTCCAATCCACTCGTCAGTTCTGACAAGGTCTGATCTTCCAGATAACTCAGCAAATGTTTAATTCGGGGGAGATAGTGAAAAGATCGCCTCAAGGCGGCAAGATCCCGGGGAGTCGCTGAGCCCATGGAAACCTTACTGTTGAGACGCTCCAAATCATAAATCCTTTCCAACTCCTGGCGCACCTGGGCACGTATAGCCTCATGCTCACGGAAACAGCTAATAGCCTCCTGGCGCGCTTCGATGGCTTTAATCTGAAGCAGGGGGTAGTGCATCCAAGCGCGCAGTAATCTGCCCCCCATGGAGGTGACGGTGCGGTCTAAGAGGTGCAGGAGTGTACCTCTGGGGCTACCATCGTACCAAGAACGGAAAAGTTCCAAATGGCGGGCAGTAACTTCATCTATGATCATGTAATCGCTGCGCTCATAGGGGACAACTCTTCGAATATGTTCGGCGGCATTCCTCTGTGTTATCTTCACGTAGTCCAGAATCGCTCCGGCAGCACTGACCGCCAAGGGGAGATCCTTGATGCCAAAACCCTCCAGAGAGTGAACCTGAAACTGATCAAGAAGACGTTGATGTGCTCTAGAGTAATCAAAAAACTCCGACTCTAAAACTTGTACAGCACATTCTCCCATCTGAGAACGCCACCAGGTTGAATTATGTTCTGCAGCTTCAACTACAAGGAGTTCTCGGGGATTCACCCGTTTTAATTCTTCGAGGAGCCAGGTTATGTTTGCAGTTTGGGTCATACGAAAGTCGGCGGTCGAGAGATCCAAAAATGCCAAGCCGCATTTGTCTCCAGAGGAGAGATGAACAGCGGCGAGATAATTCGGACTCTTGCCATCCAGACTGTCCAAAAAAGTTCCTGGGGTGAGCACTCGAACCACCTCGCGGCGCACTAATCCTTTGGCCTGACGAGGATCTTCAACCTGTTCACACACGGCAACCTTATAATCCTTTGCGAGAAGCTTGGCTATGTAAACGTCCGCTGCATGGTAAGGCACGCCGCACATAGGAATTGGATCTTGTGCTTGTTTGTCTCGAGAGGTAAGGGTAATCTCAAGTTCTCGAGAGGCAACTACGGCGTCCTCAAAAAACATTTCGTAGAAATCCCCCATGCGGTAGAAAAGTATGGCATCTTCATAACTGTTTTTGATTTCCAGGTATTGTTGTATCATGGGGGTTATTTTACTCACGTGCATCCAACCTCAACAGTAAAAATCCACGTCCACTGGCCGTGGCTGTCATCTATCCTCAAAGAAGATATTGGATTCTAGAGTTAAAATTGTAGATTTGGAAACCCCGCCACCTAGCTATACTAATCTCAAATCCTCAATCCAAAATCTAAAATCTCAACACCCCGCATCTCAGTCACTGGCGATCATCCTAGGTTGAACGGTGTCCCAACTGTGACAACCTGGACATCTCCAAACAATCTTGTCACTTTCCAGCCCGCACTGTTGACAGCGATAACACTTGGTGACCGGCCCGAGGTGGTCAAGAAGAAGACGGTACTCAGACAGCAAAGCCCTTTCATCGCCCCTTTCCAATAACACCTCACCCAATATCTTACGCGCTTCTCTCAAATCAGGCTTTATCTCCAGAGCCCGCCTCAGCGATGCAAGGCCCTGCTCTCTTTTGTCACGTTTCATAAAGCAGCGAGCCAGAGCCAACCGAGCCAAAGGATCCAAACTCTCTTCCGCAACGTTCTCAAGAAATTCCAATACCATCGTCTCATCAGACGGCATGCCGTCCTGCGCCTCTAAGCGAAGGAGAATCACATGAGCCCACCTGGGATTGTTTTTAATGAGTTTTTTCCAAATCGCCAGCGCCTTCCTCTTCCTGTTCTTCAACCAATACAGAGATCCTAACTGCAAGCTGGCGTCCACACACGTGGAATCCATCGATAACGCCTTTTTCAAGTTGCCATGAGCACTATCGAGGTTACCTCTCTCCATTTCGACCTTGGCTTGCTCTGTTTTCAGATGAGCCATAATGTGTTGGTTATTTGTATTACTCAACTTGCGAATCTCTTTTTGCAGTTCGTAAGCCCTCTGCCAATCATGTGTGTCTTCACACAGGTCTTCCAGTTCTTTATAAGCATCCAACCTTTTCGGAGCACGCCGAATCACCTCTTCGAAAGTTGAGATCGCTCTCTGCAGAAAGCCACCTTGCTTGTAATCCATTCCCATGTCGAAAAGGGCCTGCAGTTTGGTTGCCTGATCCACCTTTTCCCTTAAGAGAATGGATTGCCGTATACGGATGGCTCTATCGATTTCTCCCTTTACTCGAAAGAGGTTACCCAGGGTTACATAGGTCTCAATGGTCTCGGAATTTATCTGGACCGCCCTACTAAAAGTCTCAATGGCTTGATCGGTTTCATTGGCAAGAATGTATTGAATCCCTTCAAGAAAAACTGAGTAGTCCTCTGGCGGGTTTGACTGCTTTGGTGAAGAACCAGTGAATGGTATGCGTTTACCGAGGAAATAGCCTAAAACAAGACCCAAGATGGCTGTAATGCCCAACAGGGCAAAAATATTAAGTTCGATTCCCCCAATATGTAGGGTGCTCACATCCATCCATCACGCCAGTTTTACCTGGTGTCCGCCGCTTCGACTTCCTCCGCAAAACTACTGCCAGAAGTCTCTGCAGGTTGACTGGTTGGCACCTCCGCCTCAGTGATTGGCAAATTGCGCAGGGATTTTAGTTCTTCTTGGAGGCTGCTGTTCTGCCGTTGCAGGGATCGGAGAGAATTGCGTAAACGGAAGTTGCCCAAGCCAAGGTAAATCGCAGTCATCAAGCCACCGCCAAAAATAGAACCAAGAATCAAAGCGTACAGGGGGATGGGCTTCGAACTGATGTGCACGAGTCCAAAAAGTTTTAACTCGAAGGTGGTTGCTGCTAGAATCGCATCGATGTTCTGGACGAGGAAGGTAATCAGTAAAACCATCAAGAGCAACAAAACCACCCACTTAACTGCTTTCATTCAGTTTCTCCTTTTCGAAATAGGGGAGTAGCCTTTCGTAGATCTGTTGGAGATGCTCTGGAATAACCCGCACCTCAGCCAAAACCGTCATGAAGCTTGTGTCACCATTCCACCTTGGCACAATGTGGAAATGGACATGGGCTTCCACCCCTGCTCCCGCCACCGCACCCAGGTTCAGTCCCACATTAAAACCGTCGGGACTCATGGTTTCGCGGAGTACAGCCACCGACCAGCGAACCGTTCGAACTAAGTCAAACAGT
>JAJDNB010000105.1 GCA_022340905.1 Deltaproteobacteria bacterium
GAATACGGGATTCGCTGCACAGTGGAATCCACTGGGGGATCAGTCTTCAACGTCAATGCAGTCATGTCGGGTGACCTGGAATTCGGCGTGGTCCAGTCCGACCGCCAGTATCAGGCGTGGAATGGCCTGGCGGAATGGGCAGAAAAAGGTCCACAGAAGGATCTGCGGGCCATGTTCACCATCCACCCCGAGTCTATCACCCTGGTCGCTGCAGATGACGCTGGGATCAAGACCATTCAGGACTTGAAAGGAAAAAGGGTGAACATCGGCAACCCCGGCTCCGGTCAGCGGCAGAACTCCATTGATGCCCTGGAAAATGCAGGGATCAACTATGAGACGGATCTGGTTGCAGAGGGAGTCAAGGCGGCTGAGGCTCCGGGGCTTTTGCAAGACGGCCGTATCGATGCCTTCTTCTACACAGTTGGCCATCCCAGCGGTGCAATCAAAGAGGCAACTGCAGGCAGGAGAAAGGTCCATTTCGTGCCCATCATCGGAGTGGACAAACTGCTGGCAAAGTATCCTTACTACGCCAAGGCTGTCATTCCCATAAAGCTCTACGAGGGTGCAACCAATAAAGAAGATGTGCAGACCTTCGGGGTGAAGGCCACCTTCGTCACCTCAGCTAAGGTGCCTGATAAGGTGGTTTATGCTATCACCAAAGAGGTTTTCGAAAACTTCGAGGAGTTCAAGAAGCTGCATCCGGCCTACGAAGTTCTCACCAAGCAGAACATGCTCGAAGGTATGTCGGCACCCATCCATCCAGGGGCCATGAAGTATTATAAAGAGTCTGGCTTAGACAAGTACCTACCAGTCGTGCATTGATCAGAAAGAGGCGGCGGGACATTCCCGCCGCCGACTTTTTCCCAGAGCACAAACCCTGCCTTGGGGTAGCTCTTAAAGTCATGAATATGGGAATACTGGTAGGATGGAACAGGGAGGATAAGTCCCCGAATTCCCATATTCCATTCTTCCACTATTCCATTATTCCAGTGCCCCATCACGCCAAAAAGATGGCAAGACCCTCATTCATAGAGAAGATTACTATTCATATCGCATCAACCTTTTAACCTCTAGGTGATGATATGACCGACGTGGAAGAGCATGCAAAGGAAGGAAGTCTGGACCTGGCCAAGAAGCTGGCTGATGAAGAAGAGGGAATCGGCAGGCTACCGACAGGTGCTAGCAAATACGTCATCCCCACCATTGCGGTAATCTGGTCATTTTTCCAGTTGTCCATCGCCAGTTGGCTCATTCTCGACAGTGTTTTTATCCGGGCCATTCACCTGGGTTTTGCCTTGCTCATCGTCTATTTAAACTATCCCCTTTTAAAGAAACCTCGGCTGGGCCTGAAATTCCTCTCTGTCACCGACAGAATCCCTGTATTCGATTACATGGTCGCCCTGATCGCTGCTTTTTCAGCCATTTATATTGTGATTGATTTCGGTGGGATCATGGGACGAATCGGGTCCCCTATCACCCGCGACGTTGTCATTGGGCTGACTTTGACAGTCCTGCTCCTGGAGGCCTCCCGTCGGGTGATTGGTCCGGCCCTTTCCGTTATTGCTATTGCTTTTTGCGCCTACTCTTTTTTGGGGCCCTACATGCCTGACTTCATTGCTTTCAAGGGTGTTTCCCTGGGTCGATTCATAGGCCAGATGACCATGTCCACCGAGGGCATCTACGGCATCCCCTTGGATGTATCGGCTACCATTGTTTTTCTCTTCGTCCTTTTCGGGGCCATGCTGGACAAGGCAGGGGCGGGGAGGTATTTCATCCAACTTGCCTTGAGTCTGCTGGGCGGCTTCAAGGGAGGACCGGCCAAGGCTGCCGTCTTGGGAAGCGGGTTGACCGGTCTGGTCTCGGGCTCGAGTATTGCCAATATAGTTACTACCGGAACCTTCACCATCCCTCTAATGAAGAAAGTTGGCTATCCGCCAACGAAGGCGGCTGCGGTGGAAGTGGCGGCCAGCACCGACGGTCAGATCGCCCCTCCCATTATGGGTGCCGCGGCATTTATTATTGCCGAGTATGTCAACGTGCCCTATATTGCGGTGATCAAAGCAGCGGCGATACCGGCCTTTGCCTCTTACGCAGCGCTTCTTTATATCACTCATATCGAGGCCTCCAAACTGGGTTTGCGGGGCATCCCCCGGGCAGAATTGCCTCGCTTCTTTAAAACCCTGATCGGCGGCGCGCACTACCTCATTCCCATCTTACTGTTGCTCTATGAACTGGTAGTGGTGCGTCACTCCCCCGAACTGGCGGCATTTCATGCTATCTGGGTCATAGCTGCGATAATGCTAGTGCAGAACCCGGTCAAAGCCTACCTTAACAAAGAATCCATTGGCGCGGCCTTCAAGGAAGGTGTCGTTGATATATTCTCTGCCCTGGCAGCTGGAGGCAGGAACATGGTCTCTGTGGCTCTGGCCACGGCCGCCGCCGGCATTATCGTTGGGGTGGTGGCCATGGGATTGGGAGGTCTTATCACCCAGATTATCGACACTCTCTCCGGAGGCAATATCTACTTGTTGCTGATCATCACTGCCTTTGCCAGTCTTGTCATCGGCATGGGCCTGCCCACCACCGCCACTTACATTGTCATGGCCTCACTGACGGCACCGGCCATTGTGCAGATAGGAGCCCTGTACGACTTCGTCGTGCCGCTGATGGCGGCCCACCTGTTCTGTTTTTATTTCGGTATTCTGGCTGATGATACCCCGCCCGTTGGTCTGGCTGCCTACGCTGCTGCGGCCATTGCCAAATCGGACCCCATTCCCACGGGTATTCAGGGATTCATGTACGATATCCGCACGGCCATTTTGCCATTCATGTTCATTTTCAACACTGACCTCATCTTGCACAATATCGACAGCTGGCCGGCTGGGTTGTTGATATTTGCCATGGCCTGTCTGGGCAACTTCGCCTTTGCCTCGGCGACCCAGGGCTGGCTGGTGGCCAAAAACAGATTTTACGAGATTCCACTGCTGCTGTGCGTCACCTTCGTTTTGATGCGCCCTGACGCTATCGCGCATTGGCTTGGCGTTGCCCACGATAAGCGCTTCTGGATGTATCCCCTAGGCCTTGCCGTTTTCGCTTTGACCTATCTGCTGCAAAGGCCGAGGCGGCCTAAGGTTGCTGCTCCAGCCACCGCATAGCAAGATACATAGGCGGAGAGTGAGGAAATCTTAACCACAGAGGCCACGGAGACCACAGAAAGATATTTGAGATTTTAGATTTATGATTGCAGATTTAGACATCAGAACAAATCAGGATTTCGCAGAGAGTGATCTGCTATCAACAGTCTGAAATTTGCGCTTCTCTATTAACTTTATAACGTCTGTGGTT
>JAJDNB010000152.1 GCA_022340905.1 Deltaproteobacteria bacterium
AGTGCGACTAGGGACATCCCGGTTATCCTGCTCACTGCTGTGGGTGAAGCCGTCTCCACAACCAGTTACACCCATGCCCAGGGGATGTCAACCGAAGCGGAAGAATACATTCCCAAGCCGGTGGACAGCAAGACTTTGGTGGAGGCAGTAGAAAGCTTCTTTGCCTAGTGCCATCTTTAGGTGCAGGGGGTAGGCCTGTCGCCAGGTAACTGGCAATGACTAAAATCAAGCTTAGAGGCCTCAAGCTCCTGGAAAGAGGAGCGCAGGTGGTCTCTTCAAATCCTGGTGACTACAACTTCCTGGCGGCAGGTATATGCTCCCCTTTGGCACTCCATAAGATCAATCTCACTTTCCTTAGCCATGCCGTCCTTGATCAGAGCGGTAGGTCAATCACAGCCTTCTGCACGGAAGGCTCTGCTGGCCGCGGCTCTGCTTCACTTGTAGAAGCCCACCAAGGCGGGACCTCAACAGTAGATTTTCATGGAGATATGAGCACTCTCTCGGTCTTTCCCCATGATCAAAGGCCAGAAGTGACAGGCTTACTCCTGCATGCTCTAGCCAAGAGAGAGATAGCTCTGCAGGGCATAGCCAGCTCCCCCTCGGCAGTCTCTTCCATTGTTTCTACTGCCGAAACAGAGGCTGCCATCCACACCTTGTTTGACGCCTTTGAGTTTCCAGCCTATCACTCCCCCTCAGATTGGTATGCCGCCTACGAGGGCAAGGAAAATCTCCTGCGAAAAATTATCGCCTCATACCAAGAGAAGGTCGTTAGAATCTACGATATCGTTCGCCAATCGGAACTCGACCTCTGGAGCGTAGTTATAGGTCAAAAAGCTTTGACTAAACTGGGTGAGGTTCTGTTGGCTTTGGGGCAGCGGCAGCTTAAGATGCCATTCGTAATAGCACTGTTATCCTCGGAGAACATGCTCGTGTTCAACTTCTGCTTTCCGGGAGGGCATGAATCCCAGATAAGGGAAACTTTCGCCTCTCATCTGGGCGAGACACGCCTCGCCCGCCATTCCCAGGTAGCGGCACTGTATATTCACGGACCTCACTTCGGCGACCGCTATGGAATCGCCAACACCTTGGTTCGAGCATTAGAAAGAGGTGGGGTTTCACTGCTAGCTCTGGGGTGCACTGTATCGTCTATTTCTGTAATCATCCGAGAAGAGGATCTTGCTGCGGCCGTGCAGACCCTCGAAGCTACCTTTCAGAGATCCAGTGGATAGTCTGGTAAACGGTGAGCGGTAAGCCGTAAAAAAACCCCGGCCAGAGAAACTGGCAGGGGGTCTTGGTCTGCGCGGTCTTTATAAGAGACTGCTATTCTTCTTTATTATCAACTCCATCGATCACTAGCGAATCAGCTACCAACTCCCAGAGGTACTTAACCTCCACATCCATAAAGTCATACTCCTGGCGGAGACTCTTCATGATCTGATCACGGCAGTTATGGCAGGGAGCGACGAGTAACTTTGCACCTGTATCCTTTATTTGTTTGGCCTTCACCCGGCCATAGTGGATGCGCTCCTCGGCATAAGGCATAGCCCAGGCGCCACCACCGCCACCACAACAATAGTTGTTACGCCGGTTGGGATGCATGTCGACAAAATTATCAACACATTGCTGGGTAATCCAGCGCGGCTCCTCGTAGTAACCGTGACCAAAGGTCTTCTCACTCTTCCTCGCGTAGTTGCACGGGTCGTGATAGGTGGTGAGCTCAGGGTGTTTGGATTTGTCAATTTTGATCCGTCCGCTCTCGATGTATTCCTTCAGTAGGTCATGGACGCTCATGAACTTGACGTCTTCATCAGCAAACCACTGTTGCAGACCAAGCCTGGTCGCATAGTAGGCGTGGCCTCACTCCGGTAAGAGGAGATACTCACACTCAAGTTTTTTGTAATTCTCCACTATTCTTCGAACAATCTCCTTCATGGAGTCATCGTCGCCGGTGAAAAGACCCCAGTTCACCCCCTCCCAGTTTTCCGAGGTGGTGGTCCATGATTCCTTGGCCGCGTAAAATATTTTCCACCAGAAGAACATATCTTCAGGCTCGGCAAAGGGCTCTTTGGAATTGATGGTCACCATGATTCTCGCACCCTTCTTGTCCACTGGAACCTCAAAGCCCGGCAATTCCTCTGCCAGTTCGGCGCCCAAGTCCTCCAGGAGGAAAAGGTAGTCCTCTTTGGGAATGCCTACATTGTTCCCGGTCTTCAGGCACATCTCCACGCCTTTGTGCATCACCCCGGGAACCTTGTCCCGATCTCGAAGGGTGCGGGCCGATCGCATCATTTTCAGGAGATCAATGTTCATGGGGCAGGCTTCCTCGCAACGACCACACAGGGTGCAGATCCATGGAAAACGAGAGTCGACAAGCTCCTGATCCAGACCGAGTAGTGCCATGCGCACCGCCTTGCGCATGTCCAAGCCGTCAACTCCGGTGACAGGACAACCTCCAGCGCAAGTGCCACAGGTGAGACATAGATCGGGATACTCTCCCGCCAGTCGTCGTTTCTCCCTCTTGTCAAGAACGATAGTTTCCCCTTGCATGAGTACCTCCTTGCAAGTTTTCATTTCTTTCTCCTGCTTCCCCGTCTTTTGGCTCGCAGGAAAAGGTATTCCAGGGGCAGATTTTCTCTCTTTGTATTCAGCAAACCTTGTGCCGAATGGGGAAAAATCAAGAAAATGATGTTATATCAGTAAGATGTATGCAAAGGGAGGACTGTGCCCCGAGGTGATGAGCGGGGGTAATGCCCCGCCCTATGGAAGTAGAAATAGTTAACATTTTAATATTCCAGCGATATTTTATATCTGGGTAAAAATGCCTCAAACGTTACCATTTTACCCGCGAGCTACTCTATCTATTTGCAATTTCTTAGCAGGGGAAAAAACCCCGCTCTGACGAGCGGGGTCTTGCTTCTCAAATTTTTCTTTGTGGATACCGATCATTAAGCACTAATCTATCTCACCAGCTTCAACATCCAGAGCCTGACGATCCGCCATATCCATGAGCACCCGCTCGCGCTCACCCATAATGCCCAGAGCCTCACGCTTCTTGTCAATATGGTCGATCATCAAATGGGCCATCTCAATGGGATCTACAGCAAA
>JAJDNB010000162.1 GCA_022340905.1 Deltaproteobacteria bacterium
AGCGGAATTGCCCTATTTGAAATGGCGAGAGAACTGGACAAGAAAGGGTTTACAATTCTGGGGGCAGCCAAGGTTTTGGCCGTTCATTGTCTGATGTGGCAACTTGAGCACCCTCTGGGTGAGGGACATCCAAACTCTGAAGACGAACGAATGATTCAAAAATTGGTCGATGAGATCAACAGGGAAATGCAAAGTCGTAGCTTAACAGGAATGGACTTGTCCGACCTGGCGTACCAGAAAGAAGAGATTCACGCCGAGATGGAAAAGATGAGCCTAGAAGTTGCCAAAGTTCACATGCCGATTCGAGAGGTTGACGAAGAGTTGTGTAGCCAATGCGAAATGTGCGCCGAAGTTTGTCCGACGGCATCAGTTGAATTTGCACCATTCCCCGTATTTGGCGAGGGCTGTATTTATTGTTTCAGTTGTGTGAGAAACTGCCCAGAGGGAGCAATAAAGGCTAACCTGAGTGAAATCTGGCAGCGGATTAGAGAGAGAGCGGAATTCTTTGTAGAACGGCCTTACACCCAAATTTTCCTTGCCTCCCGCCTGCCAGAGCAGGAGGCATAAACATTGCAATCATAGGGAGGTTACACTAAGTCATTCAGTTAAATGGGGCACTATGTATAGACTTGAATTGAAATATCAAAACCTCACCGTGAGGGAGTACCGACTCCAAAATGGGGACATCCGGTTTATTGGGCGTGCTCCCGACAATCACATTATTATTGATGATCCCGGGGTCTCGCGCAACCATTGTTTCATCATCCAAATGGAAGAAGAATTGTTTCTAGGGGATAGAGGAAGCAAACACATGACCCTGGTAAATGGGAAGCAAGTTATATGTGCCAAACTGTATCATGGTGACAGCATCAGAATTGGTGTGCATCATACACTCAAGATCTCTGTCATCACCAAAGATAGCAGAGGAACCGTATCTGCCGTCTGTAACGAAAAGAAAAAGCTGATGACCACCACATAAGTTGAGCAAAGAAAGGGATAAAGACTTTTCTTCTTGCCATGTACGGTCTCCTTTCGGTAATCTTCCATAAGTTCGAGACTCTTCTTAGACATACAAGAAACAACCCATTCAGAGATAGCTCCCGAGATTCCAGAGTAATGATTATGAAAAAGCATACAATAATCCCACTTGTGCTTCTGATAGCTCTTGCAACTCTCCTCCCCAGGAATTCTTCATCACGGTCAACCACTTGCGAATCACAGTGCAGAAATGAATACGCTGATTGTGTATCAGCCTGTCAGAAACTCCGTGCGGGGTGGTCTGCCATAGATTCCTGTGTCAACCAATGTACACAAAGATGGATTAGGTGCAATCGCCAGTGCCAGTAACCTGGCACGGCCATTGCGGTTTCGTCATTCGGACTCCCACCCTTCGGGGGGGTTCCCAGTTTCGGATTGCGGATTTCGGATTGAAGTAAAGATCGGTAGTACTGCGGGCTGCTAGCTGTCTGCCGCCTGCTGATAAGACCGGCTAAACTGGCTAAACAGAAATGGGTTTGGGCTTTATTAGTTTGGCTTTTGAATAAGATCTCTAAACAAAGAGAAGACCTCCGGAGTTGCCCAATTCATTGGGCCAACAATTTTCTCGACAAGTATCCCTCTTTTGTCAACGATGAAGCTTTCTGGAACTCCGGTTATGCCATAGAGAGGTCTAATAGTTTCTCCCGGATCCAGGAGTGCCGGGAAGGTAAGATGCATTTTTTGCATAAAAGGTGCCACCGCCTCACGCCCCTCGGAGTCAATGCTGACCGCCAGAATTTCAAAATTCTCACCTTTGAATTTCTCATACAGTCTCTGCATGGAAGGCATTTCTTGTCTGCACGGAGGGCACCACGTGGCCCATACATTTACCAGAACCACCTTGCCCCTGTAGTCAGAGAGACTAATCTGTTTACCATTAATACCAGGAAAGGCAAAGTTGGGCACTTCCAGGCCCGGCTGAATCAGGTTTGTGGTTCTCGAGGTTGAATCTCTCTCATTCCGCAACAAAAAGATTAGAAATACGCAGGCGATACATACAGAGAGTATCGTCAAGACGAGTCGAGTGTTTTTTCTGGGTTGGCTCGTCACGGCACTCACTTTCACCACCTCAAACACTTGGTCACAGCTCTTCACTTTACAGCTTAGATATGGCAAAGTCAAAGTCACTACACTTTCTAAGGCTGCCAGCAAGGGGTGAAAAAGCCTTTCCAGTAACTGTGACCTGGTATTTCGATTAATTATTAAGGAGGAACGAATGCATCTGCATCGGCAGGGGAGAAAAAAGAGTGTGCAATGGCTCCCCCTTTTTCTCTATGCTGTATCAGTACTACTGCCATCCTGTTTCTCCTCAGACGTTCCACTGCCTCAATTCATTGGAACGCTCCGGTTGGAGAAGGTTCAGTCCGGGGAAGAGGCGAGACAAGAAATTGATCGGTTGCACGGAAAGCAAATAGGTTATGAGCGGGGATATATAGGTTTTTATCGTGCTGAAAATAGCAGTGGTCAGCTTTGGCTTTCGGAGCATGACTGTGAAAGAGAGGCAACCGAGGCGGTTGAGAGGATGGCCCGTGGCATGACCCAGGGGAAGCAGCAGAACTTTTGGCACTTTCGCCAAATAGTGGTCCAAGAGCAAAAAGTCTATTTCGCTGTCGGGATGGGTAAGGCACACTATTTTTTCTCAAAGGGGAACAGGGTAATCTGGCTTGCGGTTGATCCTCAAGTGGCCGAAGGAGCCATTAGAGACGCTGTGAGGAAACTTTAAAAAAGGCGATTGAGGATTGGAGGTTTCGGATTGGGGATTTTGGAATGCGGATTTGGGAATTAGGGAATTAGTTGAAATTGTTTACGGCTCACTTCTGACCACTGACTAATGGCTTCTGGATTCTGACTACTCTTTTGGAAAAGGGGCTTCAAACTTCGCCAGGAGGAGATAAGCTTCATAGAGTTCGAGAAAGGTGTTTGAATTTCTTGCCTGACTTTCCTTCCCAGATAGCTGACTTGCTTGGCAGTCTGAAAGGAACTTCCCACCTTTTATTCAATCTGGCACTTTTATTGCTTAAATAGTCGAGGATGAAATTTTACCATAATTCGGAAGTGCGGAAGATACTGATGCTCTTGATTTGCCTGCTGAGAGGCGACCTGGCTCTGACATGAAAGAGAAAGACAAAGATCAGGAAGGGATTCTGCCCGCGAAAGACTGTTTTTTGTTTTTAACCAAGGGGTCGAGCCCAAGCACGGGCTATCCTTTGCTGGACGAAATAACCATCGGCAGCAGTCCAGACAATACAATCTGTCTGCCTGAGGAAGATGTATCGCCTCACCATGCTAGGGTTAGCTTTCAGGAGGGAGCCTGGACCGTCGAGGATTTGGATAGCGCAACTGGCATAATGTTCAAGGGCGAGCGAGTGAACAAGGTCATTCTGTCCTCCGGAGATACCTTCCAGATAGGTGATTTCGCTTTTCGCTTTGCTGAGGCTGACATTCCAGAAGCGAGAGATCAATTTTTTGATACCATCACCATTTTATAAGACGGAGAGTGGAATCGACACCGAGTCTTGATTCGGCTGAAATTTTAAAAAAGTGCGGGTAGTATATCAGTCTATTCTTCACCATCCGGTTCAACCAGGAGCGTGAGCCCACGGATTCCCCGCACTCTTACGCGTTGTCCACGCTTGATAAAGAGGCTACTTTCAGTTAACTCTGCCTGCCATCGTTCGGCCCCAACCTTGACATAGCCCGAAGGGTGCAAGTCGTTAATGGCTATGCCCCGCGCTCCCTCCAAGTTATTTGTCAGTGGGGGACTGTCCGGATCATAGGCCCGCCAGACGAAGGGGAAGAGAACTATGTCCTTTATTACTAGGAATCCCACCAGGGCCAAGATGAACCAGATGGGTAGATTTACCCACTTTCGCACCCAGATCAAGACGACAAGTACCAAGGCTGTGAAGGGCACCTGGAGCAACGCATAGCGCAAAACAACCCTAGCAGACCAGCCTTTTCTTTCCATTCTCTAAAGCCTCTTGTTTTTTTCATAGCCCGAATGTTCCTGGATTACTTGCTGCGATCCAGAACATGAAACATCCAGGTTAGGCCCTTTTAATAACTTCCTATGAGCCGGTCAATATCAATATATCAGAAATGAGGTAATTAGGATTCAGAATGTACCAGCAAAGGGCATGGGGCGTGGAGCATAGAGTTTACCTGCCCACATTCGAAGTTAAAACCCCCAACCTGCAATTGAAAGTCGAGAATCGCCCCGGTCAGCACCAGGTAAAGTGGTAATTTCTTTCCAATATGTTACCTTTACTTCCCAATTTCTGAATCGCAGCTCACCGCTTAAAATTCAATAGGTGCCCGAAATCATATATAAAATGATATTTTTTTCCTTTGGCATGATCTTTGTTTAATCAGCTTTCATACGTCATCTCCACGAGTGGTTGTGCAGTAGGTGAGGAGTTCCAGAAAGCATATGAAAGGAAATAAAGCAAGAAGACTTTCAGTGCGTGTCCCGGCAATAGGATGGGAAGCTCGTATATGGAATGAAAAAGCAAAAAAAAGTACAGCGAAGGTTTGTAACGTCAGCGCGGACGGGGCTTACCTCATTACTACAGAACACTATGAACCTGCGTCGAGGCTAGCTCTGTCGATTACGTCGCCCTTGATCTGCTTCTCCGTCACTGGATTGGTGGTTCGTAAAGATCCCTTCGGCCTCGCGGTTCGTTTTCTTGATCACAGTGAATCCATCAGAAGCTCCCTCTTGAACATTATCTCTAAATCCTTAGCTGAAAAGAGGTCAAGGCCATCCCTCGTAACTGAGACGCCAGTATATTGTGAGAGTCAACCGAAGGGAACTGTAGATTTGGAGGGAGAATGTTTTTACGCCAGTGCGCTGTTGGCCACTGAACCGGGCAGGGAAGAGGTAGGCCTGAAAAAGAATAATAGCAAGAGACCAAAGGACAGTTGCCTTATGATTGGTTTAGCTCAAACCGAATGCAAAGAATCATTGAGGGTATTTTTAAGTGACAGTGGGAAAACTACGGTAAGGTGTCCTTCCTGCGGAAAGCGCCACCACACCCAAGTCCCTAAACATTTTCATAACAAACCGGTTAGGGGAACATGTACCTGTGGGGAGTCTTTTCCCGTACTCTTCGACAGTCGCAAGTATTACCGCAAACAGGTACGGTTACCAGGAGAGTACTGGAATACACTGGGTGAAAAGCATCTGATGACTGTGACAACGCTATCTTTCTCCGGTGCGGGCTTCGAAGCAGGACTGCTAAATCCTTCTATTAGCTCTGGCGAAACTATTCGGCTAAACTTTCTGCTCAAAAGGAACGACAAGATCTGGATTAGATCAAGTGCACTGGTAAGACGGGTAAATGGTAATCAGATAGGCGTGGATTTTACCGGGATGGATGAGCATCAGCAAAAGTGTCTCGGATTTTTTCTTATGCCATGAGAGAAAAAGGGGATTAGTCCTTTCGTCAGGCTGTTGCAACAAGGGCGAAGATGGGGGAACTGAACAACACTCAAATTGAAGCCCTGCTCATGAGCCATTTTGAGCAGATCTTGAAAAAGGATGCAAGGGAAAGGACGGCGAAGACGAATAGTTATCAAGGTGACGGAGAGTTAGAAGACCATGTTCATACTATGGCCTCTTTACAACATGACTGTCAGCGGGAACTGGCAGTTGGTAACTATAGCCGGGTGACCGGCACGGTCGATCGCCTGCTGAAAGAGAAAGGAATAGAGCTGGATCGAGACGGTACGAGCTACAATAAGCTGTG
>JAJDNB010000177.1 GCA_022340905.1 Deltaproteobacteria bacterium
TAGGAATCCCCTAGTAGATTCAGGGGTATGGGGCCCCAAACCGGCGTTACGAGCCCCCACCCCCTGATTCGAAATATGCGAAAACCAACAGACTCCGGAGATGCTCAAGGAGGCCAGTTTGTAAAACCGGATCAAATCGGGTCCATACGCCTGCAAATCCACATGGTTGACGCAAAGTAGGGGCATTCGATCCCCAGGTCGCCCTCCATGGGATATCAAGGACTTATCCTTTATTGGACAAGTCCTTTTAAATTATACCAATAGGCATTTTTAATCATACTTCCATCCTTTCGATCATTTGTTGAAGAACAGTGCGGAGCTTCGGCACCGCTTTTTTCTTCTCAACATCCTGTGCCTGAACGAATCTCGGAAAAGTGAGACTTAAGGGATGTAATCCACAATCCCCACTTTCCGTTTTGAGCCAACCAGTTAATCCCAGAAATGGTGGTTTTTCGTATTGACGGGATCCGAATCGCTACTGTACTTTGAGATCATGCAAGGATATAGTTAGGGAAAGGGTAAGGTGCTTTATTACTATTTGTTCCCCCGCGGTCTTGATGATTGGTAGTTCTTTTCTGAATCAACACCAACAAACGGGGACCCTTCCTTGGAACGGTGTGCCGCATCGGTTAACCCGAAGCGCCTAAAGGACCAACAGGGACCTCATCTAGTTACGAAGGGTTCAAGACAGTCTGCCAATACCACCTCCGCGGGGGTTTTTTTGTCGGAGCTTCGGCTTCGATTTTTTTGTGTCCGCAATATCTTGGGCCAGATCAAAATTTAGCAAAGTGTAAATTAAGGGATGTAATACAAACTTACGAGCTTAATCTAGGAGAGCTTGTACTCCTAACGGCCAAATTTACATCTTGGTCTTGGTGGTCTTGACAAGTAGTATGGAGGGGCTTATTCTTCTTATTCATCAATACGTTGCTCGTGCCTTGGATGCCAAGAAAAGAGCTACATGTTTCGCAGGTTCATCTTATTAAACAAAATTATTCCTTAACAGGAGAATGATGATGAGACGAGGGCTGTACCTGGTTGTCTTGCTCCTTATTTTTGCCCTTGTCGCCGGACCCGCTCTGGCGCAAGAATTTATTATCTACCCAGCCAAGGGCCAAAGTCAGGAACAAATGGAAAAGGATAAGTTCGAGTGTTACTCATGGGCTAAAAAGCAGACCGGATTCGATCCCATGGAGATGCCCACGGCAACGAGCGCGCCGCCACCCAAGAAAGCTAAGAGCAGTACGGCAGGTGGCGTAGTTAAAGGTGGCGTAGGCGGCGGATTGCTGGGAGCTGGTTTGGGCGCCATCGCAGGTGGCGGTAAGGGCGCTAAAAAAGGGGCGGCCATCGGAGCAGTATCTGGCGGGGCCATCGGCGGTGTGCGAAGTTCCTCACAGCAAAAGCAAGACGAGGAGGCGCGGAAGCGTTGGGAGCAAGAGCAGGTGGCCGCATATACTCAGAAGCGTAACGCTTACAATCGTGCTTACTCTGCTTGCCTTGAAGGCAGAGGCTACACGGTGAAATGACGAGTTGGAGGGAGCTATGAGCAGGCTGAGACTGATTGTTTGCGCACTTTTGTGCATTTTAGTGGTACCTTTTTCAGCGATTGCGGGTGATTTTGATGGTTCCAAGCCGTTGCTCTTTGTGGCGATCGATGTTATCGAGTGCGTTCCCAATGGCGAGTGCAACAAGGTAACCCCCGAGAGCATTGCGCTCCCACAATTTCTCAAGATTGACTTCAAGAAGAAAAAGATCCTTCCCGTGGGAGAGGGTCAAGGAAAGAAGTCCACCACTATAGAAAACATGGAACTGATTGATGGCAAGCTAATCATCCAAGGAGCTGAAGACGGCGTTGAGGGCGTTAGAGACGGCGTGGGTTGGACCATGGCAATCGCGGAAGAGACAGGTAAAGCGGTTCTGACAGGTTCCGGTGAGCAGGTGGGATTTGTTGTTTTCGGCGCCTGCACTCCCATCTAGCCCGTATCATTCATAAATCATCTCAGACGAGCATAAGGGATCCTCGCAGGCAAAAGCGACTCCGCCATAGATTTCTATAAAGCAGAAGCGTATCACTATACCCTATCCTCTTTTTATGCCTTTTGAAAAGTTTGTTTTGAAACTCGTTTGAGACTGCAAATTACATACTTTAATCCCCACTTTGCCTATTGAGACAGAGCTACCATACTTTGTGCTAGGTTCATTGGGGCAGAAGTGTGCATTAAGGGATGTAATACACTGTTTCTTAGAGATCTGAACAAGGAGTGCTATCGTTTGCTAGCAACCTATCCAGCTTTCCGATATTGAGTAGGAGTAACTCCTATCCACCGCTTGAAGGCTCTTGAAAAGGCACTGGATTCTGAAAAACCTAACAAAAATGCAATCTCTGTCATGCTAGTGTCTTGATCTCTTAAATATTTCTGGGCCAAATCCTGACGGATCTCATTTACTAGAGTAGTGAAGGTCGTGCCAGCACTCTGAAGTTGCCGTTGTAGATTGCGAGAACTCATATACAGGTCCTGAGCAACATTTTCGTCGGTAACGTTGCCTGAAGGAAGCTGATCGATGATAGCTGCTTTGACCTTCTCGGTGATGCGATTGTGATCTAGCTGGGCAAGATACTCAATCATTACCTGATCATTGAGTTCAGCAAGTTGAGGATTTGAACCGGGCAGACCCTTATCAACAACTTCAATTGGTAGTGTCAGACTGTTTGTGGGAGCTTCAAACATAACAGGAGAGCGGAAATACTCATAGAACTTCGCAGAACATGAAGGCTTTGGATGGGTAAATGTCACTGATACCGGTGCTAGATCTTCTATGTAGTTCATGCGACACATACTCATGGTAACAGCCAGGATGGCGTCGTTACGTGCGGGGATATCACGCTTTTCATGGCTGAAGATGAGAGTGAAAGTCAGTCCCTCTTCCGTCTCAAGTAATGCAATGAATCGTTCATCAGAAAGAAAGCGATGATAGCGGTCCACTCTCTCGAGGGCTGTCCGCAAGGTGTTGCTTGCAAGCATTGCGTAGCCTAAGGCGCCGAAATTAGAAGGATGCCAGAACTCAGCAGCTTTGAGGCCGAAACAGGGATCATCAATAGTCTCAGAGGATTTGCGCCATAGGTTGTCGATACTATCCAGTCTATATCTCCCTCCAGGTCGTTTCATTAGCTCGGGGTTCAGGCCTATCTCCCTAAACAGAAGCTCTGGATCAGTTCCATAAGATTTCAGTATGTTCCACACACCAATCATTAGACTGGCGTTATTGGTAGCGTACATTCACTAGACTCCTTGCTTTCGTTGATGCCCCAAAGTTGAAATTCGTCTTGTTCATCCTTTATCAAATTTGGCGCGATGAGTCAAAATATCGGCGCTCAGAGTCAAGCAATCAATAGTTGTGCGACTTATGTTCTCTATAAAATCACCAGGAAGGTTAAAGGGATGATAAGGGTGGTTTAGCCTGAACCTGCTTATTTGCTGCTTTTGCAAGATCCAAATAGTGAGTGGGCATCGAGGATTAATCGGGAAGAAGGTCGAGACAGGAGGCACATTGTGGAAAAGATCAGAGAACCCGAAGATTGCAAGCATTACCCATTGTGTAAGCATCTACAAACGAGGGTTGGTGATATGCCCACCGTTCTTTTGCTGTTTGCCATGCAAATTGAGGCCGATTCGGTCTGCTGCGAATGCCATGATTTTGAAGCAAATGAAGAGTCAAAAACGACATAGAGAGTCCTCTTTTCCTTGAAAGCGAAAGAAGAAGACAAGGGTCGTTTTGAGGGGTGGCAATGAAAACAACGGTCAACCATGACTGCCCAGGTAATACATGATTGATTCTCATCCAAACACGGGGGGAAATATAATGGAATTACTGAGATATTTGCTCGTCTTTATCCTAGGTGGATCGCTTGGCGTTGTATTCGGCTGCATTTTGGCCTCCGAGGGAGACAGAGAACGGAGCGCTGAACTTGCTCGAGCACACAAGGTAGCCAAAACTTCCATGAATCAGAGCCTGCGCACAGGAACAGGTGGGTAAAAGTACTCTTGATATTCGACAAAATCACCGGAGAAATAAAGGTGATAATTGCAGGGGACGTGAGCGAAGTAATGAAGATTCGTGATCAACGTAGACATCCGAGACTAAAAAGGAACTTTCAGGTGACGTTACACAAGGGAATTCCTGGTAAACAAGATCTGCTGCTGAAAGGAAATACCTTGGATCTGAGTCAAGGTGGTGCTTTCATCATGACTGAAAGCTGGCATTTTTTCGAATCCGGTGAGTTAACGGAACTGACTTTCTTTTTCCCAAGGTACTTTACCGGCAAGGATACTTCTAGTGGTTTGCAAGGAGCAGCTATTGTCAAAAGAGTTGAGCGATTAAGAGAAGGTGTTGCTGTAGAGTTTATCCAGGAACTCAGGCAGTTTAGACCAATCACGGTGTGTTGATGAATGTGCATAAGACTGTGGCCCGAACCAACCTCACGTTGTTTACACCCTCTGCAGGAGATCATAAGGAGGCTATTACAAAAGGTCGCTGACAAGAAGCCGATATGAGGATCCGACCAGGACAGCGCGATCAGCTAAAAATTCCGCCACCCCAGGATTAATCTATCCTCGCCCGCTCTCCCAAAAATGTTGCCAATCTTTTTTGATTATAGGGAAAAATTTTGCGTCGATTGAGCTCTCATTTCAACCAGATCAACAATTGGTGGTACAATATCAATAGGAAAAGCAAAAAGGCTCTCGATAGCACGATAATGGCACGGAACCGAATGAGTATGCAGGCAAGACATCCAGTACGGGTCTTACAGAAATCGATCAAGGCTAAAGAGAGGCCAACAGGGGTGATAACCCATGGAAGACGAAATAAAACCCAGAGCAATCCATGCTCAGGTCTATTTCGCCAGTATTGGAGTGGGCTTGAAGTGGCACAATTACGAGGATGTGAAAAGACTTCATGATCTTCGCCTCACAACGACGGCTGTTGGTTATCTGCCTATTCGGTTAGTGAAGCTAATGGCAGAGGATGCGGAAAAAATGGCCAAAGAGGAGTGGAGGAACTGCAATTGAGCATTGCAATGGATCCTATTGGTTTCGTGCGCACCGATGTTAAAAGGATTCCCAGGCATTGGACCGTCTCCGATGTTGAGGGCACGCTCGTCATCGACGCAAAATACCTCGAAGGGCTGAGGGATATCCAACCTCGACAACGAATCGTGGTGATTTTCCATTTCCATCAGAGCCCCGATTTTGATGCGAGCTATCTGGTACAAACGCCTCCCCATCGCAAAAGGCCTTTGGGCGTCTTTAGCATTTGTTCGCCTGTCCGGCCCAACCCAATAGGTATGTCGGTGCTAGAAGTGCTAGGGATAAAAAATAACATCATAACGGTGAAAGGTTTGGACATGTTGGATGGGACTCCTATCCTGGATATTAAGCCCTGCATTATAGAAAAACGTGATTGTCCAAGTTTTTCAGGCGAGGGGAGAGAAGCAACTCCTTGAAGATCTTATTTGGATCTTTAATCAAGATGTAACTGCAGTTGTTCTAGAATGCTCTGAGCTATGGGGAAGCCGAGGTTAAAGTCACTATTAACGGGCAGAAAAATTGGGCAAAGAGAGTTTATATGGGAAAAAAACAGACATATATCTTCGCTTTTGCCGGCAAGGGAGGAACTGGGAAAACCACCCTCGCTGGGTTGCTCGTCCGGTTTCTTTTCGAGCACAATCTGACCCCAATCTTGGCGGTAGACGCGGATTCCAATGCCAACTTTAATGAGGTTCTGGGTATTAAAGTAGATGAGACCTTGGGGCAGGCCAGAGAGATGTTGAAAAAGGAAGCCCCGGTAGGGATGACCAAGGATATGTTCATGGAGATGAAGGTGCAGCAGGCGTTGATCGAGACCAAGTTTTTCGATCTCATCGTCATGGGCAGGCCCGAAGGGCCGGGTTGCTATTGTGCCGCCAACAACCTGCTGGGCAATTGCCTTGACCGACTCATGGGGAACTATCCCTGTTTGGTCATTGATAACGAGGCCGGCATGGAACATTTCAGTAGGCTGACAACCAAAAACATCGATCTTTTGTTTGTGGTAAGCGATCCCAGCAGGCGAGGAATGCTCTCTGCTCGAAGGATTTGTGATTTGATCGATGAACTGGGTATAAGCGTTGGACGGAAGTTTCTTATGATCAACCGGTATCGGGAAGGATTGACAAGGCTTTTCTCCCAAAAAATAAAAGGGCTTGATCCGGAATCGTTAGCCATCATTCCTGAAGACGAACTTATCTACCACTACGACCTAGAAGGGAAACCGACCATTGATCTACCGCCGCAATCAGTGGCTCTGCAAGCGGCCAATAAAGCCTTTGCCAGACTCATAGAGCAATTAGCATTTGAGGAAACTCAAAAGGCTAGTGGCCATTAGTCAGCAGTGAACGCTAGGAGATGTTATCCGTTATTTGTTATGCGTTATACCCAAAAGATCAGCCCATACCTTGCCTTCCTCTGACCTCTACTTCTTACAACAAATGACAGCGTAGCGTAGTGACCTAATGACGGCGAAGCCATACGACCCAAATGGCCTTGCGCCTTTAATCAATCCGCAATCCAAAATCGCCCCATGCCCCAT
>JAJDNB010000184.1 GCA_022340905.1 Deltaproteobacteria bacterium
GTCAATGGTTTTGGCCTCGATCTCTTCAAACGTTAGATGGTAGATGGAACCGCAGGCGCATTGTGGACACTTCCCCTTAACCTCATAGCGTTTTTTCTGCTTCATCACTGTCTCCTTGTTCAACCTGGTAGTATCGGACTCCGGGGTCTTTATCTGAATGCGACCTAGTTTCTTAATTTCTGAAGGGCCTGTTCAGCACAAATTGTAATCGGTTCGAGACTCGGCTCAGAAGAACAATCTGGGTTGCCGGCACACATGAGGGTGGTAAGTTCTGGAATTGTCTTCTCCCCCAGTATCAAGGCATTAATTGTATCGATCTCTTTCACCGGCCCCACACTATCACTGATGATCTGTCCACCAATAACCCTATGAGATACTCTATCGAATACCAGTTTCAAGGTCCACGGTAGCACTCCCGGTATCATACCATGCTTACTCCTGGAATTGACCGTGGTGCTGAGGGCTTCAATCCCTTCCCTTCGGGCTTCCTCTTCGGTCAAACCCACTGAGCCAATGTACTTGTCAAAAAGCCTTACAGCCGAATTGTTCAGAACTCCGGGAAACTCTATCTCATATCCAGCAAGCCTCTTTGCCGCCAAGCGACCCTGGATGACGGCAGGGCCCCTTAACTGTCCTGGAACAGGCTTTTTCGTGACAAGATTATACTTTTCCACGCAATCACCTGCTGCCATGACATCAGGGACCGAAGTCTCCAGAAATTTGTTCACCTTGATGCCAAACTTGCCGAGCTCCAATCCCAGGTCCTTTGCCAGTTCCAGATTCTGCCTCACGCCGACCGCGAGCAAGACCATATCTGCCTCTATGGTTTCCCCGGACGCCAGTTCTACTCCAGATACTACTCCGTTTTGTCCAAGTATCCTGGTCACCTTTTCATCCATCTTCATGGTGAAGCCCTTTTCAACAAGATGCTCCTGAACGTGTGCGCCCATATCACTGTCAACCATAAGCGGCAGTGGATAGCCCAAGATCTCGATGACTGTCACCTCGTAATGCTCCGGTTTTGTTTCGCACAGAAGCGTCGCAACCTCGAGATTGGTAAAGCCGGCCCCAATTAAGACCAGTTTCTTGGCCTTTCTTTGTTCCAAAAAATTTTTGATCTTCTCCGCATCAGGTGCACTTCTGAGGCTAAACACTCCATCGAGTTCATGACCCTCAATGGCGAGAACCGCGGGAGTTGCGCCAATTCCCAGTAGAAGCTTGTCATATGGAATTTCTCGCCCATCTGACAAGGTCACTGTTTTCTTGTCCCCATCGGCTTGAGTCACTCTATCTACGATGACATTGATTCCCCCATCGGTGAACATCTTGTCAGGGTTGGTTATTGAATCTACGGTGGCCACACCTGCCACCACATGGGGCAGAGCTCAGCGTACAATGAAGCGTTCCTCCTCCCGAATAATGGTGACATCCACCTCTGGCATTAGTCTTTTTGCCAGCATTGCCGCGGGGCCCCCAACCCCTCCCATTCCAATAATGACAAGCCGTTGTCCCCTTTGCATGATCCTTCCCTCCTCTGATAGTCTATAATTCTGTTCTCCAGACCTCTGTTTTTGTCCGTTAGGTCAGAACCACCGCTGATAATCTAAAAACCTTTTATTCCACCTTTATCACCACCATGGTGATGTCGTCTTCTTGATCACATTTCCCACGAAAATCGCCGAGTGCTTCGAGCACTGCTGTTTGAATGGTAGTTGCCGTGCTCCGCGCCTTTCGGCGGATAATTCCGTACAGACGGTCCTTGCCAAACATTTCTCCCTCAGCGTTAAGGGTCTCCCAGATACCATCCGTGCCAAGAAAAATGATTTGACCCGTACTAAGCCCACCTCTCTCGCTTTCTTCGTAATGCCAGTCCTTATCTACGCCAAGAGCAATGCCAGGACCCAGAAGTTCCTCGAAGGTATCTACAGCCGGGTCATAGAAAATCCCAGGCTCGTGGCCGGCGCGTACCCAGCGCAGGCTTTGGTTTGCCTGATCGATATTTAGGTAAAGCAAGGTCATGAAACGGCTGGTTTCATAGGTGTCCGCCGTCAGATGGCGGTTTACACTGGTGACAACCTCGGCCACGCTGCCCGGTTGGGAGGACCGCATACGAAGAAGCGCTCTAGCAGTAGTCATTAGTAGCGCCGCTGGTACCCCGTGCCCGCTCACATCACCGATGGCCACGCCTAGGCAATCAAAGTCTTTGCCACAAGGAAAAAAATCAAAGTAATCTCCGCCGGTCTCGTCGCAGTAGATGGCTGTGGCAGATATATCAAAACCAGGTAAAACCGGAACTTCGAGTGGTAGAAGATTCTGCTGCACTTCCTGAGCTACCTCCAAGGCCTTGCGGATGCGGAGCCTGTCCTCTAAATGGGGAACCATTTCATTGAAGGCCCTAGCCAAGATGGCTCGCTCATCACCGGTGGCAAACTCCATCCGTGAAGAAAAGTCGCCGCTGCCCAGCCGATCTATTGCCTCTACCATAAGTTGCAAAGGTCTGGTCATGGAATGGGAACCCCATAAGGCCGCTAGAACCAACGCAGCAATTACCACAAACACAGCTATCCCCGTTGCCAACCACCGTTCTTGATAGATCAAGGGAGTGAGCACAATAAGTGGAGTGAGGCTGAATGCCAGCAAGATGATCAAAACTCTCCAGCGTCTGCCCATGGAAGAACTCCAACCATTCAACTTCCCTGTCGAACTAGTGTGACCTTGCCGCGGTGTAGCTTGCATGGCACCAGCATTACTGGACATGGCGCCCACTGAAAAAGGGCATGGGCGACTTCACCTAGTCTGGCGTGAGAGGGCTTGTCCCCCTTAACATGACAGCCGATAATTATAAAATCTGCATCAATGCTATCAGCAAATTTGGCCGTCTCCATCGCTATGTCACCTTCCCAGCAGTTAAAGTAGAAATCCTTAAAATCACCCAAAATCTGTCGATAATTCTCCTTGAACTGGTTTTCTGCTGCCCTGGTGAATTCTGCGATTTGGTCATCTGTCACGCCAGGATCGCGCAAACGATGATCCAGGATGTGAAGGATGTGCAAACGGGCCTGGCAGCATTTGGCCATCTTCATGGCCATGGCGAATGCATTGTCCGTCACATGAGTGAACTTTAAGGGCAAGAGTATTCTTTTGACCATGTGAGATATTCTCTCGGCTTCTGTCTACTTCTTATATTGTATCATGAACACCGAACCTGACTCTATGGCCTCTCCAAAAACAAAGCCTAAAAAATCGGGTTCCTCATCTACCTCAGACATGGAGACACGTGCGACCTGACAGCGGATAAAGGGCAGGGTCGGGCTCATCAACATTAGCGCCGTCCGCCAGTGCTCCGCCAAAGGTTGTTAGGTCAAGGTACCACCCAGACGGCCATTTGCTTGGCTAATTTCAATACGTTATTACTCACTCTCCCTAAAAAGCACTCTTGCAGACCCGAAAGGCTTCTTCGCCCCACAACAATAGTCCCATAGCCGTCCTCTCTGGCTTTTTCAACGATGGCTCTGGAGCAGGAGTCCGCTCCGACAGCGATTTTCGTGATCATTCGATCACGACTGAGGCCCTCCTCTTCCAAATGACAAATCGCCTTTTCTAAACAGATCTTTGCAGCTCGTTCGGCCTTCTCAAATCCCGCATCAGCATATACGATTACATAGTCAAAGGATTTGATGACATGAAAGAGGGCGCCCTCGCAGTTGGTACACTGCAGAATGGTTCCGAGATAATCCAAAGCCTTCACAGCTCCTTCCGATCCATCCATTCCGAGAAGTATTCTGCCGACTTCCGGGGTCCCCCCGACTACACATAGGGGAATAGTAAGAGGATATCCGATGAGCTCCCTGGCAATGCTTCCCCACACCAGATCTTTCAGTTTGCTCACTCCCTCCCGTCCGACAACCAGTGCGTCAAAACCGCCCTGGCACTCTTCAACGATATCTCTCACTATGCCCAATTTTCTTTCTTTGATCTTGGTAATCACCACATTCTCTGGGACTCCTTGCTCTAAAAACAGCTGACGTGCTCTTTCCAGAAACTCTTGGATAGCCCTCTCTTGTTCAGTCATCCATTCTGCTATGAAGGCGTGTCTGTGCCTGTATGCAGGATCTTTCCTGGCTTCCCAGAAACTATGGAAGAGGACCACCTCCATGGAGTTCGGCAAAAATAGTTGGCTCACATAGCGCGCAGCCTCAAAAGCCTGATTCGAGCCATCAACTGCCACTAGAATTTTTTTTCTGCGGGCGTCCATGCTGAATTCCTTCTTTGGTCTCCTGAGGTCAAGAGCTTTGTGTGGACGGTTGACCCAATGAATCCCTCTCCGCACTTTTACTCCAACATATTTCACTGCTCACTGGCAGAGCAGAGACCGGGACAACCCCTCTTGCTTACTCATCTCTCAAACAAGCCCCGATATTACTTGCGGATTTTCCTCGTTAATGCCTCTAGCCTTTTCTCCGAATAGCCGAGTATCTCCCAAGCTTCTCTGTAGATCGGTTTTCCGTCAGGGCCAGCGGGATCTATAAGGATTTTTCTATTAAAGAAGGGCGACGGTCTAGTATGACAGTCTGTACAACCCTTCGCTCCCAAGGAAACTTCTCCATTGACGATGTTATGGCTGAGGTCAAAAGGCTCGCAGCACCTGAAGCCACCCTCCCCTACCGGGATGGGGGCCCGGTGAAGCTGACCGTTTTCCAAATAGTAAATCATGCCACCTTTCACCAGAACTGGGGTATGGCAGACCAAGGGGCATCCAAACTTGTCTTTGGCTTCCGAAAGAGCAAGAAGGTACATCTTTATCTCTTCCCAGGTGTTAATTGCCTGATTTGAACCCTCTAATACCTCGAGAAGGTTCGCGTTCGTTATGGAGAACCGGTTCTCTGGAGAGGCACCCGTCAGTCCTCTTATTCGCCACAAGAAAATGGGAATAACCCGGCGAGAATTCCTGTCCCAGTCGCCCCACCAGATTACCTGCATGGGATCCACAGGCTTGATTTTTCCCTTATATTTTACCAGAGCAGGATACCAGCGAGTTTTGGGAAGATCGTTGTGGTGATGTGCTGGATCCAGTGGATCATTGGATAGAAAGTCGTTGGTGCTGTAACGAACGGTACTTCCGCTAGTGGCATTGTCCAACGCTACCACCGCCGGGTTGTCTTTATAGGGAATGTGGCACGTCTCACAGGACATTCTTTCAAGATGCAGGGCCGGAAAGTGGTGTTTCGCTTTCGGGGCCCGGGAATCCGCGCCTTCTAAATGACACTGAGCGCAGCTCTTCATACTGTTGTCAAGGTCATCCCTTACGGAGCCAATCAATACGTCACCTTTGGCTATCTCATGATCTTCACCGGCTGGATGACAGTATGTACAAGAGAGCCCCTTGGCTTTGTGAACGTCGCTTTCACCGTTCCACGTTCTTCCTCTCTTCATCCGATCAGGCATGACGTGACAATTCCAGCAATTTTCATCGGGCACCTCCTTGATTATTGCGGTTGCCAGATTGCCCGGATCCGCGATAGCTGTCCTGCTATAATCTATCTGGAAAGAAACAGCCTGAGGCGGTAAGGACGACACGGGTGGTTCGGATGTTTCGAGGTCGCGGTACCAACCGGCCCCCACAGTGGCAGCTTCGGCGAAAAATCCTCCTCTCAAAGCCAGCGCCCGGGCTTTCCAGTCGTAACCCTCAAGGTGACAGACGAAACAGTCAGCCTCGCTCACACCACTCTGAGCCCAATTCGATTTGTAATAATCCCCATCAAGGAAGTTATCTCCGCAGGATTCCACGTGGTTTCTTGAGTCCTTTGCAAATTCATCGTATCGATTACCCTTGCGGTCGAACTCCCCAGGACCGCCGCCGGGATGGCAAACACCGCAGATTTTTGTCCAAAAGTAAGATGACTTATCGATACTGGACCGCAATAAATTAACCTTCCTGGCCAACTGGCTAGAGTCCGCCGAAGGAGGTCACCACTTGCCATACATACCCCTTGAAATGAGCCAGGGATTCTGGGAGTCCAGGTCGTCACGTACCACTGTGTTGCCTTCACTATTGGTCCGGCCCTGCTGAAAATGATAGGCATTAGTTATAGCGTCGTAATCGTGGCATTCTCCACAGGTATTCTTGGGACTGTAGGGTATGTTACTTTGCAGGGATATTTCTCTTCCCTGGTGATCCATCAGTACAACAGGAGGATGCTCTTCTTTGGCAGCAATACTTCCTCCGGTACCCACGCAAGCTATCGAAAACACACTGAAAGCCAATATCACACTGTATTTACACCGTATAGTATCCACTTCTTTTCCTTTTCAGTTCGCCTAGGGATTCCTTCGCGGCTGTCGCTTATTTCTCAGTTCTGATGGAAATATCTGCTCGGCTTATTTTAGCCTTCTTCAGGAAACACACTTACCGGAACACCCTCATACGGAGTCCTTTTTTTGAATTTCAGGCTCTTTGGGTCTCGCCTTACCTTTAAGATCTCAATGCTGTCCTTTAACCCCCTGTAGAGTCTGGACATCTCTATGGACATTCCGGCCATTTGGGCCACAGCCTGGACAAAATTTACATCCTCCAGGGTAAACTCCCATGGTTGAGCAGTATAGATGCGCAGGGCCCCAATCACATTTCCGTGCACCATAATCGGTGCAGACAGGATAGAGGCAATTCCCTCCCTCTTCGCTTCATCCGGGTACTGAATCCGCGGATCATCCGCTACATCATAAATCGCAACCGGTCCCTCCTCCAGAGACTCGGCGATGGATCGCAGGGAACTTATAGGGCCCTTGTTCAGATAATCCTCACTCAGACCGTATGAGGCCCCCACCTCCAGTTCATTGGTTTTGCGGTTCACCAGAAACAAGACACATCCCTTGACCCCCAAAGCAGTCTTGACGCTCTCCGCTGTCAGCAGCATTACTTCTTCCGGGTCTTTCGACATGGAAATGGCTCCGGCAACCTTCATCATGGTTTCATAATTCATCAGCTGTTTGTTCATGGCTCCCTCCTTCCTCTAGTAAGAGAACCTCGATGACTCCAAGCCCTCGATCACATTGCTGAGGCAGAAGGTTACAGATCCGGGTTTCCACAACAAACCGTCAAGGGCTTACGCCACCATGTGGTCACGGTGTGCACTTCCTCTGAGGGGTGGAAGGTTTTTCGGCTCAGAGGAGATAGTATCTAGAGCTTTACGCACGGGGCTTGGCCCAAGGGCCCTTATCTTCTCCACCATCTCCGTCACTATCTCTGCGAATCTCTTTCCCATGGGACCGGGTACTTCATACATTTCCACCCTCTCCTTTTCAAACCCTATGCTCTCAAGAATTCTCTTGGCATGCCTCACTCGATTTGAGGCCATCTCATTTCCTGTTCGAAAATAACAGTCACCCATCTTGCACCCCATGATCAATACTCCATCCGCCCCTTTTTCAAGGGCCTTCAGGATGTAGAGGAGATCCACTTTCCCGGTACACAAAACCCTTACCTCCCTTATGTTAGCCGGAAAGTTCATCCTCGCCTTCCCCGCCACATCCTGAGCCGCCAGGGCGCAGTAATGACAAAAAAATCCCACAATCCTGGGCTCGAAAGCCATCACCCACCTCCTTGGGCTGAAAGTATTCCCTCAATCTGAGTGAGCACCTGCTCATCTCTGAAGTGTTCCAGTTGTATGGCATTGATCGGACATTCAGACGCGCAGATCCCGCAACCCCGACACTCTTCCGCTAATATCTCTACTGTCCCTTTTTCCCCAATATGGGGAACCGAGAAGGGACAGACCTTCACACAAGTGAGACAGCCTGCGCACTTTAATTCGTTTATTTTTGCGGCTATGGGGCTTCCCAGCACGAAGTTTTTTGACAGGATGGTGGCAGCCCTCTGAGCAGCAGCCTTCGCCTGGGCGACAGACTCCTCCATAGTCTTTGGGCCTTCGGCAAGTCCACAGACGAAAATTCCCTTCTTGCTGAGCTCCACAGGCGAGATCGTCGCCACATGGCCTTCGACCTCGAAGAATCCGTCACTGTTTAGAGGAACACTGAAGATGGAGGACAGCAGATCATTGTTTTTGCCTTTGACTATCCCTGTAGATAAGATGAGATGATTGAATTGTCCCTTGTTACCGTCAAATTTTATGGCAATTTTCTTACTCCCTTCCACTTCCACCCCATCTGTGACCTCGACAAAGTTCACCCCCTGATCTCTCGCCCGCTGATAGAGGTCAAAAAGAGTTCCAGGGGTACACATGCCTCTCGTGCCTACGGTAACTGAAACACCCATCTCACTCAGCCTCATGGCATTCTTTATTGCCTGCTGGCAGCAGACCCTCGAGCAGTAGGGGTGCTCTTCGTCCCTCGACCCCACGCACTGGAGCATAAAGACCTTGCTCGTGGCCTCTATCTCCCCTTTGCTCAACCTCTCCTCCAGATCAAACTGGGTAAGAACTCTTTTGTCCCGGCCGTAACCATACTCCTTGGGTACGTATTGATCCGCACCCGTTGCGATTATCAAGACACCATGTTCCAGCTTGGTCCTCTTACTGTCCTTCTCTATCTCCGTTTCAAAATTGCCCATATGCCCGCAAAACCCAACTGGTCGAGATCCTTTATGGACCCTTATGAGTTCATTTCCTTCAACCTCCTCAATCAGGGAAGAGAGATATTCGGAGGCAGGTCTTCCCCTAAAATCCTGCCATCCCCTCCTTAGGTGGCCTCCCAGCTCTTGCCTTTTCTCCACCAGATCGGTGAAAAAACCCTGTCTTGCCAAGGCGGAGGCGGCCACCATACCGCTTACACCTCCACCGAGAACTAGGGCTTTCTTTGTCACTTGCCTGGGGAGGGGGGAAAGGGGCTTCAAGGATCTCGCCCTCGCCACCGCTCCGGAAAGCTCCTCCTTTAATCGCTCCATGGCGAGGTTCCTATTCTCCTGGTTCGTCCAAGAGATCGCCTCCCTGGCGTTGACCATAGTCACGAGATATGGGTTCAAACCCGCCTCCCGGGCTGCCCTTTGGAAGACAGCCAGGTGACTCCTAAAGCTGCAGGCGACTACCACCATTCTATTGAGATCAAGTTGTTGAATTATCTCTTTTATTAAAGAGATCCCCTCAGGCAAGCAGGCAAAATCGAGAATGAAATTCCCTGCAACATCTTTAAACTTCCTGACAAATGTGGCGATCTCCGAGACGTCCAGAACATTGGAGATATTTCCCCCACACTTACAGACGAAGATCCCTATCCTTGGCTCCTTTCCCTCTACATCTTTCTCCTTTAAAAACTGCGGAACTGTTATCATCGATCCCCTGGCCTCCTTGAGGAAGCAAGAGGCTTCACAGGCAGCTGCCTCTGCGTAGGCGACGGACACAGGGATCTCCCGCGGACCTGTGGCTGTGGCGCCTACGAAAATTCCTTCCCTCTCTGACCCTCCAACCTCAACTTCCTTGACGAATCCCGCCTGGTCGAGGCCAAGGCCAAAGTCCTGGACGATACCCTTTGACCCATCCGACAGCTTCATGGGCAGGGAGAGGGCCACCAGGTCAAAGGAGGCCTCACCACCCTCATACCTCACCTTGACTTCTCCAGGGCCTTGCTCACAGGAAAGGACCTCCGCCTTGACAAAGTCCAGCCTGCCAGACGATGTGACCTCCCTGTACACCCTTTCCCAGAGATAGTCATTGCTGCAGAGCTCATCGTAAAATATTGTCACCTTGGCATCTGCGGACTTCTTTATGATCTCAAAGGCAGCCCGTAAGGCGTGGGGACAGCAATAACCAGAGCAGGCTCGGTAATCATCGTTTCTCTGATCAACGCATAGTACAATCCCCACCCTTTCAGCAACCTTGCCATCCGAGGGTCGTTTAAGCTCACCTAAAGTTGGGCCGTAAATACTTATAAGGCGCTCGAGCTGATAATTGGAAATCACGTCCTCTATCTTTCCCAGGCCGAGGCTTTGCGCCTCTTTTCCCTTTTCGTATAGGTCCAGTTCTCCGGTAAAGAGTATTGCCCCCACCTTTAGGCTCAATA
>JAJDNB010000188.1 GCA_022340905.1 Deltaproteobacteria bacterium
GGATCCTGCTCAGCCATTCTTGAGCTCTAGCGAAGGATCAAGACTGAACTGCGGCTCTTTTCCACCAATTTATCTACTTTTTTCTTGGAAAGTATCTTGGATAACAGTGATCTTTTCCCCATCACCAGGGAGATCAACGAATGTTCAGTTTCTTGGGCCAGGAAACTCTCCAACTGGGAGGTGTCAACAATGCTGAGATGGGGAGTGATCTCCCGCGCCAGATAGTAATCGAGGATCAACTGCATGCTCTTGTCCACATCCGGCTCCAGCCCCTTGCCTTTGCTGAGCCCCACAATTTTCAGCTTGGCCTTGTGGATGGTCACCATCTGGTTGACCATCTCCAGAGTTTCCTGGCTAACATTTTCTTGATCGAGGCAACAAAGAATTTCTCTGATCTTCTTTCTGGCGGTGACCAACAAAGCGGAACAATGGGCAGAGTTTACCACTTTTTTGGGGAGGGCGGCATCACCTTTCCAGCTGCATCCCCTTTCTTGGTCACACCCCAAAACGATAAGATCACTTTCCTCTTCCCCGGCCTCCGCCAGTATGGCTTTGGCCAGGTTACCTGTCCTGAGTCGAACCCTCAGGTCCTTCATGCTGCTTCTACAGAGATAGAGTTCCTCCCAGGTCCCGTTTGCCAACCTGATGAACTCATAGCCACACCTCTTGGTGTCGTAGGGCGAAGCAAACTCCTGGAACTGTGTAAGGAACAGCTCCCGGTAATTGTGCAAGACTTTGAACACGCTTGTTCTTCGGGCCCCACCTCCCTTGGTTGCAGGTATTGGTTCGGGCGAAGTCCCCAAAATGGTAACGTTTGCCCAGGTGTTTGCGGCCAGTCTGGCGGTCTCCTTTATGGCAAATTCGCTGTAAGAATTCTCGTCTGCCGCGCAAAGTATCCTCATTTCAGTCTCCTCAGGTCATCATAGTGTTTACTGCCAATAGAGAAGAATTGGCGCTGGAGTCGCCACCAAGAACTCGTGGAGAAAAGTCTTCTTTTTCAGGTGACGGTCCAAACCAGTTACCAGAAGGCCGTGGTCCTCCAGACTCACGGCCAACTCACGGGGTTGGCCAGAGAGCACCTGGCTCTTTTCCGGCACCCATCCTCGCTCGCCGAGAGCCTCCATGGTAGCCTGTAAAGTCATATCTGCCAAATTGGAGCTTTCTTGCCCGGCTGAGTCTGAGGACTGCAAATAGAACAGTTCCACCTTCAGATTGCTCTCTGCGAAAATACCGGTGAAAACCTGGATCAACTTTTGGGGGTCCACGTTTTCACTGAGGATCAACACTGCTCGCTTGAGAGGCATGAGGTTCTTGACCATGAGAAATGGGCACGGTATGTCCTGATAGAGATGGGACTCGAGTCTCTTGCTGAAATAGGAGGAGCTGAAAGTAGGAATGGTGCCCTCCACAAAGAGATCACAGGAGCCACTCTGGAGCTCTCGCAGTATCTTCTCATCCCTGTCGCCGATCATGATCAACGGCTCCCCCAGGGAAGGGCAGTGGGTTCGCTCAGCCCTGATCAATTGAGCGATTTCGTCTTCCGCCTCGGTCAACATGGTCTTTTCCCAGGTATGGCGTACCCAGCCCGTACCCAGTTGTGAACCTGAACCTTCAGAAGACGCTGCCTTTACGTGGATAGTCTGAACTTCCACTTGGATCAACTCCGACAGCTGGCAGGCATAACGCAAGGCGATGCTCGATGCTAGATCCGCCGAAACGGGAACCAGTACTTTGATCATAGTTTTACTCCTTTATTTCTCTTCCTGCTGACGAACCTTGGCCTCGGCCTTTTTGACGATCTCCAGCAATTCACCTCTCTTGAAAGGCTTGGCCAGAAAGTCGAAAACGCCTTTCTGGAAGGATTCTTTGGCGGTCTCCATGGTGGCAAATCCGGTTATGACAATAACCTCAGTTCTGGGCGAAAGCTTCTTGACCTCTGTCATGAATGCCATTCCATCGATCCCTTCCATTTTGAGGTCGGTCACCACGATATCAAACTCCTTTTCACCCACCCGCCTCATGGCATTGCTGCTCTGGGTAAAGGCCTCAACCTCATATCCCACTTTTTCCAGCGCCGGTTTCAACCTCTTCCACACTATGGGCTCATCGTCCAAAATGAGGACCTGTGTTTTTCTATCTTCACTCATGAGACCTCCCTTTAGTTCCTTTTCGCCACGGCTTCCGTCGTCAACCGGTCAAAATATTCTTTGCTGCTTTCAACCTCGGCATCGCTTACCATGGTTACATCAAGCTGCCGGGTGAAGGCAACGAGATGGCCTAGAATTTTCATCTTTCCGATCATCCCAGATGCGTTTAACTTTTTTATCCTTCCCACCACCAGATCGCCCCTCACATCCACCCGGAAATCATGGGCTTCCAAAAGTTCAGCCAAAAGCCTCGCCCTCCGTGAGCGGCGCTGTAGGTCGGTCACCCCTCCCAAAAAACGGAAATAGGCATAGTTGTCATTGACCTCCTTGCTAATGTAGGCGTCGATGATGTTAAAATGGTAGCCCAACCGCAGACTCAAGTTCATATATTCTTTACTAATCATCGCCAGATTTAGCCCCAAATACTTCGGCGTCGCCAGGCTGGAGGAGAAGGTGCGGGTAAGACTTGACATGAAGGAACCCAAATCCACCGGCACGGGCTCTGTACTCCACATCCCAGGGGTCGTCATTCCTTCCAGAACTGCTTTCAAGGGAAGGGAGACCACCTGGTCCGGCTTCACCTCACGACCCTCCGTGGAATCCTCTAGTCCTCCCCCCATATCAATGACCATCAGCCCCAAGGGAATGGAGAGTTTAATTTTCTTTGCCGAAGCTCCCATAATCTTTTCATGAAATTCCAGGTTGAGTAACTCCTCCACTGCCTTCTCATGGACAAATCTGGTAATGTCGTGAAAGGTCCTACAACCCTCAGGAGCGAAATTTTTTTCATGAGGATTCAGCAGGTTGAGAGGGGCTATTTTCTTGAGCACCCGCGAGATCAGCCGATATTCGTAGCTCTCTTCAAAGGGCTCTTCGGTAAATTCGTAGTAGCAGAGCTCTTTCACCCTGCCGTCATATACCACGTTTTCCTCAGCGTCTACAGTGATTTCCTGCCCCGGCTTCAATGTCTTCGTGGCCGGTCCTACATTGACAATGGTAGGCACGCGGAACTCCCGGGCGATGGTGGCCATGTGACCGGTGGGCGAACCAACGTCGGTGAGTATCCCGCTGGCCTTGGGCACAGCCTTGGCAAGACGTGGTGAGGTGTACTTGGCAACCAGGATGGCCCCGGCGGGAAAATCTTCCATATCTTCATCATCTCTGATAATGACTACCGGCCCGGCTCCAACCCCACGCTGGGCGATGTTCCCTTGACCTCGAAATATCACCTGATATTCTTGCACGGCTTGGGTGAGGTTGCACACCAAGTTGGCCATCTGAGTCTGCAGATTAAGCGGCCTAGTCTGGAGTATAATGAACTGGTTTTTTTTGTCCAGAGCCCACTCAATGTCCTGGGGCTTTTTGAAGTACCTTTCGATAACCAGGGCGAGTTCCGCCAAACGAAGCATCTCTTCCCTCTCGAGGCAAGGTTTCATCTGCAACTCTTCGGGAACCGGCCGTTCCTCGGTGCCGCCACCTTCCTTGGGAGCGAGCATGGAAACTTTGTGCCGTACATTGAGACCTTCTACCTCATGGGGCGGGGTACGGTTTAGCAGATAACGGTCCCCGGGTACCTCACCTGATACCAGAGGCGCTCCCAGCCCCCAGACCGCGTTTATTACCATAACCTCACGCTCTGGCGTGGTGGGGTCCAAGGTGTAGAGCACGCCACTGACCTTAGCGTCAACAGTCACCTGACACCCTACCGCCATGGCCACCTCATCCTCGGAAATACCTTTGCTTCTCCTATACTCTATGGCCGAGGGAGAATAGGCGCTGCCGATTACCTCTTTATAACTCAGCACAAGTTTTTCAACCGGCTGGTTGAGGAAAGATTTGAATTGGCCGGCGAAGGTATGGATGCCGTCTTCACCCCAGGCGCTGCTTCTTACCGCCAGAAGTAATTTCTTGTCGCCAGCTGCTAGCTGCAATTGTTCAATAGATTTTTGCAGGGCCCGTCTCAGCTCAGCAGGCAACGAGCCCTGTTCGACCAAAGCGCGCACCTCTTGGCCTGCCTTAACCGTGAGAGGTTCCTCTCTAACCCTGTTCCAAATCCCGTTGTACTCCATAAAAGCCTTGAAGGCCGTGGTGGTAATAACGAATCCCTCGGGGGCGGGCACTCCCAGGATATTATTCACCTCAGCCAAGTTGGCTATCTTGCCCCCCACCACATCTCCGGAGTCCCTGCTGATCGTCTCGAAAGGTATAACGTAGTCGGCTTGGGCTATGATCGGCCTGCCAGCCAACTCTTCCTCGATCTCATGGTTGATCCTCTGAAAGGCGTCGTACAGGTTCAAATACTTGTTGGGAGCAATGGTATCCAAATCGTAGATTAGCTTGTAGACCAGATCACTCATCTCCTGACAGCTGGAGAGGATGTAGTTCTTGTCAAAGACGTAATCACCCCCGAGCTTGTCCCCCATTGCCGCTATGGAGTCCAAGATCTTGTTATTCTTCTCCAGAAGCCCTTGGAAGGTCTTGAACAAGATAACAAAAGGGACCCGCTGGCGACGCCCTCTCCCCGAAGTGAACCTATTTTTGAGTTTGTCAAAAAAGCTCATTGGCTGATCAGTGCGCACCCTTTTCGCCTTTGAAGATGACGCCAATAAGGAGTCCTGCGGCAATGGCAATGATTGTGGCCAAAAGCCCGTATAGAGCGCCGTGCTTAAAGGCAAGTCTGGTGATAAATGCGGGGAACCCAACCTGCTTCACTTGTAGCTCCGCTCTGGTACGTGATTCCACCGAACCATCCTTTACAGCGAAAGTCTCAACCAGATATTTACCCGGCACAAGTCGGGGGGGGATCTGCAAAATCGCCTCGAAAGACTTTTGACTGGACTCTCCTTCACTGTAAACGACTTTGCCTGGTTCTATGGCGTAGAGTCCTTCGCTCTTCTTCAGCTCGACAAACTCTTTGAAAATCGCTTCACTGTCTGCCTCGGCTGGGCTGACCTTGACCTCCTTTTTAAGCGCAGCAAAGCCAAAGCCCAGTTCCTCCCACTTGGAGGGTTCCGTCCTCATGGTGGACTCAAGATTTTTTGAAATATAGACAAGATACAGGTTTGGCACCCTATGGATGGTGATTGAGTCGAGGTTCATCCACAAAAGACCCAGTACCTTTCCTTTCTTCTTAAGAGCAACATCGTGGCGCATGCCAGACAATCTCACCACCACCTCCGCCTCTGGAGAGACATCACCGGAGACATATACCTCGGTTCCGTTAAAAAAGGTGCCGATGTCAATGGCCTCAGGAGTCAAATGAGCCCGTATGTCACCCTTTGCCGAGGAAAACGGCTGGCTCAGAAGGAAGCAGCAGGAGAGAACCAGAAAAGTTGCGGCCTTTTTCAGCATATTAATGTCCTCCCTTGTATGCTACCATGATATGCGGCGTCAGGAGAAGGCTCAAGAGCATTTTCACCATTACCAGAAGAACAATTGAGGCGAGGAGTATCTTGAGCTGATCTCCCCCTAATTTCTTGCTTATTTTGGCCCCGAACTGCGCCCCCAGGGTGGAACCCAGGAGCAGGAGGAGGGCGAGCACGAAATCGACCGTGTGATTTGAGTAAGCCTGCATGATGGTAACGTCAATGCAGGTAAACAAAATCTGGAAGAGACTGGTTCCCACCACCACGTGCATGGGCATTCTCAACAGGTAGACCATCACCGGGACCATTATGAAGCCGCCGCCCACTCCCATAATGGCGGCCAGGATTCCAACAAATACCCCCAATCCCAGGGGCATGAGCACCGAGAGCCTGACCCCGGAGGTCTCGAAGTCCGTCTGCCACGGAAGCTTGCTCAACATGCGAGCATATCTCGACTCCTTGGCCACAGGGTGTGCCTCCTGGGCAGCCTTTTTCTTTCTTAAGGCCTGCAGACTCTCGATGAACATATAGCTGCCGACAAAACCGAGCATGAGCACGTAGGTGATCTTGATCAAAAAATCCGCGTTGCCAACTGCGCGCAGGATTTTTATGATCTGAACCCCCACTGTCCCACCCGTCACTCCACCGATGAGCAGAAGGATGCCCATTTTGAAATCCACATTACCGAGTCGGTAGTGGGCCAAGGTGCCTGAGGTAGACGCTCCGACGATCTGGTTGGAGTCAGAAGCCGCGGCCACTGTTGGTGGTATGCCGATCATGATCAGCAAAGGCGTCATCAAAAAGCCACCTCCGACCCCGAAGATGCCGGAAAGAAGCCCAACCAGAATACCTAGAGAAAAGATCAGTAAGACATTGATACTGCTCCCCGCAATGGGCAGATAAAGGTGCCACAACATGTTCAACTCCTTACAGAATAATCAGGTTTTTCATATCTGAACCATAACCGCCACAACGGATTCCACCGTCTTGAAAGCTTCTGCCTGCTAATCCCCTTGTGCCAAAGACTTGGCGAGGCGCCGGCACCATGTTATCTCATGGTCAACTATCGCTATGGGACCGTCCATCCTCGACCTCAATTTTTTCCTTCCAAATGGGAAGATAGACAAAGAAGGTGGACCCCTTGCCCACCTCGCTTTCCACCTCGATATAGCCTCCATGATCTTTTACAATGGCGTAGGTTACCGAGAGACCTAAGCCGGTACCCCGCCCCACGCCTTTGGTGGTATAGAAGGGATCAAAGATTTTTTCCAAAGCATCAGCCTTGATTCCCACCCCCGTATCCTCCACAGCAATCCTAATGAACTCATTGGAATATGGTCTTGCCTGTACCGTGAGCTCGCCTCCGTCAGGCATAGCGTGAATGGCATTTAGGAAAAGATTCAAAAAGACCTGCTGGAGATGGCGTAGGGTCCCCTTGATCTGGGGAATTGCCGGGGCTATTTTTACCCTCGGCTGAATTCCCGAAAGCATCATCTGGTTTTTGACCAGCTTTATGGTACGCTTAATCACATCTTCAACAGAGAGCTCCTCTGAGGATGACCGTTCGCTCCTGGAGAAGTCCAAAAGATTTCCTACCACATCAGCTGCCCGCTCGCTTTGAAACAGAATGTCCAAAACGAGTTCTTTGGCCTCCCCCGGTATCTCCGGCCCGAAGTCTTCAATGAGGGCCTCCGCCGTCAAAGAGATATTATTGAGAGGATTGTTAATCTCGTGGGCAACCCCGGCAGTGAAGGTACCAAGAGCGGCAATCTTTCGAGACTGTACCAATTCCTCTTGCCTCTCATCTATTTCTCTGGCCATTTTGTTAAAGGCGGTGACAAGATCGTGTATCTCGTCCTTGCGCCGGGCCTTATAGTCTATAGCGGCAAAGTTTCCCCTGGCGATCTCTCGGGTTGTCAGTTCGATGAGTTGTAAGGGTAGGAAGATGTCTCTCACTACAATACGAAAGGTGAGTATGATTACTGCTAGAAAGATGAGAAGAACCAAAAAGGGAATGAGCAAAGAGTGGTAGAGGGCTCGATGGATCCTCTGGCGCTTAGTATCGATAAACCTGCTGACGGACTCTATAAGCTGTTTGCCCCGTAACCTCATGAGGTCTATATCAGCCTGACTGATCTGATCATTATTAGAACCAGTATATTTGACGATGATCTCTCGGTAACTATGCAATATAGACATGAAACGATGAAATGCTTTGGTGCCAACAATCTCGGAGATGTTAACCGATAGTTTGTCAGCTAAATCTTCAGCTTTGTCGAGGTACTCGAGTGACTCTTTTAGATTGCTAACATCTTTGTAGAGAATAAAGTTTTTTTCATAGCGTCTAACCTCTAAAATGTTGTTAAATAAGTCATCGTAGTTCTCGATTATTTGTAATTTTTTGTTCACAGAAAAAACACTCCAAAAATTCATGGCAGTAATGACCAGAAGGAGAGTGAGGCCGAGGATTAGAACTATGATTATTCTGCCTCGTATGGTATTCAGCATGTTTGATGCTCTCTTCAGGAAGATCGATTTTGGTTGTGGCCGCTGCTCTTTAACTCCACTACTCGTTTCAACTGGCTGCCTGATGGGAAGGGTGACGATCTCAACCTCGACAGGCCGTCTTGCCAGGCTGGGGTTGGGCAAGGTTTAGTTTCAACAGGACTGTTTTTGCAGTCTCGTTAGTGTAGGACAAAGCGGCCAATCTATCAATGAGAAAAGTCGGGTAGCCTTAGCGACCGGGCCAAAAATCCGCTGGCAGGACAGGAACCATTGCTGCCGGTCACATCCGGCCATGCATTCCTATGGCAGGGAAGGCGCACTTGTAGTATGGTAAATGCCAAACAGGTTGACAACCATGCCCATTGACAGAAGTGAATTTCTCGCAAAGCTCAAATCGGCCTTAGACCAAGACCAGGTGGAAGATGCTATTCAGCTTCTCACCGACTTGCACCCAGCCGACATCGCCGATCTTCTAGAGGCTTTGGAGGAGTCTGAAAAGATCAAGCTTTTTAAAGGGTTGGACGCCACTCTCGCCCCAGAGGTTATTGCTCATCTGTCGGAATACTCCCGAGAGCAGATTCTTTCTGACCTATCCCATCGCCGTCTCGGTCAAATCGTGGACGAGATGGACTCGGATGATGCTGCCGACCTTCTCACCGGCGTGCCTGAGGATGTGGTGGAGAAAGTGTTGGCTCGCATCGACGCCGAGGATTCGGAGCACCTGCGGCGGCTCCTTGTTCATGGGGAAGAAACGGCCGGTGGCATCATGCAGGCAGAGCTTATGGCTGTGCCGCAGGAAGCCACTGTTGCCGAGGCTATTGATCTTGTTCGTCTCTTGGGTGAGGAACTCGACTACCTGACCAACGTTTTCGTTGTCGATTCTCAGTCAAAGGTTCTTGGCCAACTGAGTCTGAAAAGACTTATTTTGGCAAACCCGGGGGACACAGTCTCCCAGGTCATGGAGACTAATTTTAGAACCATTCCTGTAAATATGGACCAGGAAGATGTGGCACGGATATTTCAGAAATATGACCTGCTCTCGGCTCCGGTGGTAGACGGGAACGGCACTCTGGTCGGCCGCATCACCATTGATGATATCATGGATATCATTGAGGAAGAGGTCTCTGAGGATATTTTCCGCATGGCCGGTACTCATGAAGATGAGCTGGTTTACGGAGATAAGATCTGGAAGATCTCGCGCCTGAGGTTGCCCTGGCTCATCACCAACCTATTCGGGGGTTTGTTGACTGGCTATCTCCTCTGGCTCTTTAAGGTCGCCCTGCACGATGCCATCGTTCTGGTAACCTTCGTCCCGGTAATCACCGGTATGGGGGGTAATGTAGGCATCCAATCGTCCTCCATCACGGTGAGGGGTTTGGCCACAGGTGATGTTGACCTGCAGAGGCTTGGCCGCACAATTTTCAAGGAGGTCAGGGTGGGTCTGCTCATGGCCCTAGCCTGCGGTCTTACCCTTGGGGTGGTTGCCGAACTTTGGCATCAAAACCCGGCTTTGGGAGTTGCCGTGGGTAGCGCTATGGCAGCGGCTATCATGGTTGCTTCACTCATGGGGACCCTGGTACCCATCGTATTCAAGCGGTGGGGGGTCGATCCGGCAGTGGCCTCCGGGCCCTTTGTCACCACCGCCAATGACATAACCGGTATTCTCATCTATCTATCCATCTGCACATTGCTTCTGAAATACATTATCGCTTGAGCAATCGAGCAGCAAAGGAAAATGCTCGTGTTCATTCTTTTGCCAAAGTGCTATTGTGTGCTGGGCAGCAGTTCTTTTTGCCTGCAATCTGTCCAGCCCAGATAGATTTGACTTAGCCCGGATTTTTCATGAATCACCTGCTGCGACCATGGATATGGCCGTCCTTCCTGGCGTCCTCGGGTGTCGGCTCCTGCGACGTACCGTTCGGGTACGCCTCGAACCCAACACCCTGCGGTTGCCAGGTGGCACGCCCATCTTCGCGGTCTCGCCACAGCAATTCATAAAACATCCGGGCTAGATGCCCTTTGTTCGAGAGAAAATGGCCACCAGAAGCATACTCATCAGTTTTTTCCTTTATTCTCTTTTCTTCTCATTAGGTTCCCATATTTGTTACAGTGCTAGCTATTCAGTATCGTCAAAGCCTGCCGATATTTTGGTTATCTCCGGGGTTATCACCGATACACACGGCAAAGGTGTGGGAGGGGCAAAACTCAGCTTTTTTCTCAATGGTCAAAAGGCCGATCAACAGGAAGAGGTTCTTACCTCCCATACTGGCGCTTATGAAACCAAGATTTTTTTCCCCCACAATAGCCTTTCTCAAGGGACAGTGGAAGTCGAGGCCAGTAAACCCGCCTATGCGAGGCCAGGGCGGATCAAGGTAATGACTGTGCTGGAAGAGAGTCAAGATGGACACGGCAACCGCTATTACCTGGCCCACCTGGACATCGTTTTGCAAAGGGTTTTTTCTGCCGGTTTCTGGATCGCCACGGTAACGCTTCTCCTGGTCTATGTTCTCATCGCCCTGGAAATCGTCCACCGGACCCTGGCGGCTTTCTTGGGAGCCTCGTTGATGTTGGCTGTCAGTTATACCGCCGGGACTTTCTACCCCAGCTTTCGCATTCTCACCTTTGATGACGCCGCGAGGGCCATCGACATGAATGTGATCTTCCTCCTGATAGGAATGATGATCATTGTGGGGGTACTGAAGAGAACCGGGCTCTTTCAATGGTTAGCCTACAAGTCCTATGAGCTGGCGCGGGGTAATGTTTTTATTCTTGCCGCAACCCTCATGCTCGCCGCTGCTGTGGTCTCCTCTATGCTGGACAACGTCACCACAATGCTGCTGATAATTCCGGTTACTATAGAAATCGCCGTTACCCTCGAGATACATCCCACAACTTTGCTGATACCGGAGGTTTTTGCTTCCAACATCGGGGGCACCGCCACCCTCATCGGAGATCCACCAAACATTATGATCGGTTCCTATGCCAACCTGAGCTTCGTCGATTTTCTCGTACATCTGGGTCCCATTTGTCTGATCTGTCTGGTCGTGGGTTTGGGGTACTTTCTCCTGTGGTATGGCAAGAGCTACCGCAAGGCCCAGGCAGGAAAGGTGCAAGAGACAATCGAGCGGTTGAAAAGAGAGTATCGGATCACCGACAAGCGTACTCTGGTTTTTTCTTTAATTGCATTGGGGATCACCCTTTTTCTCTTTGTTCTCCACGGGCAGCTGGATATGCAGCCGAGCATAGCGGCCATGACCGGTGCAGCACTCCTTCTGCTGGCTACCGGGACAGATATTAGCGAAACTCTCGAGCGAGACATTGAATGGGCAACCATAATATTTTTTATCATGCTCTTTGTTGTTATTGCCGGGGCTGAAGAAAGTGGATTGATCCATTTTATTGCCGAAGGGCTCAAGCAGCTTGCGCAGGGATCTCTTCACCAAGCAATCCTAATGGTCCTCTGGGGTGCAGCCTTGACCTCGGCCTTTATCGACAATATCCCTTTCACCGCAACCATGCTGCCCGTCGTTTCCTATCTAACCGAGGTGATTCCGGGCGCTGAGAGCGGAGTTCTATGGTGGGCTCTCGCTTTGGGAGCTTGCTTAGGGGGTAACGGCACCATGATCGGGGCCAGTGCCAATCTGGTCACGGTTGGCATGGCAGAAAGAGCCGGATACCCAATATCCTTTAAGCAGTATGCCAAGATTGCATTTACTCCTATGGTGATCACCATAATCCTGTGCTCTCTGTGGTTTATGTGGGGGGGGCGCTAGCAGCAACAGCTGGTTTCACAGCAAGAACTGGAGAGGGCTAAGAAGTATTTGACCGGCAGTTTCCCTTTGCGACTCGATACTCAAAGAGAGCTGGTGGATTTTTTGAGCCGAATGGAGTATTAGGGTTTGGGCTTGGACTATCCCGAGCGTTACCGCTCCCTGATCAAATCTGTGGGCCGGGAAGAGGTGCTGCGCGGGGCACGGGATTATCTCCACCCGGACAAATGTGTCCTGGCAGTGGTGGCCAACCTAAAGGAGGCAAATATGGCAGAGGCGGGAGGTTCGACAGGTGATTGAACGAGAGAGGACGTCCACGCTGGCAGCAACCCTTTTTCTGTCCTACCTCGCCATAGGCGGCGTGTTGGGAGACATCGGCACCTCTCCCCTCTATGTAATGTCTCTTTGTTTTAAGCGGCTTCCCGTCACTCGGGCCAACGTTATGGGGGTACTGTCCCTGATTACCTGGTCTTTTGTTTTCCTATCCACCAAATATGCCTGGATGGCACTCAACATGGACAACGAAGGCGAAGGGGGCACCTTCGCTTTATTAAATCTCATTCGCAAAGAGGGGCGCCGACTGAAAGACAACGGCCGCTCACTTCTCATAGGCCACCTGGTGAGTGCCGCCGGCATTCTATCTATGGTCTGCGGAGCTTTGCTCCTCAGTGACGGGGTGATCACCCCCTCCATCTCGGTGCTGGCGGCGGTGGAAGGGGTGGAAGTTCTCTATCCACATCTGGCTGAATATGTGATACCCCTGGCTGCGATCATTCTCACCGGGCTTTTCCTTATCCAAAAGCGGGGCACGGAAAAAGTAGCAAAGATCTTCTCTCCCATTGTTATTTTCTGGTTTGCTACCATCGCCTTCGTGGGCTTGATGAATATCCGTCGGGATCCGAGCCTCATCGAGGCCCTAAGTCCTCATTACGCCATAAAGTTCCTGGTTTCCTACCCTATTGCCATTGTCTTTCCGATTCTGGGCTATGTAGTTCTTTGCATTACCGGCGGGGAAGCACTTTACGCGGACGAAGCCCACTACTCAAAACACGCCATCCGACTGGCCTGGGCAGTGGCCGCCATCTGCCTGTTGGCTAACTACTTTGGCCAGGGAGCCTATATCCTGACCTCACCAAAGGCCAAGAATCCTTTCTTCGATATGGCGGTAGTTTTTGGCCATAGATTTTACCTCTATCTCCTCTTGCTTGCCACCCTGGCAGCCATTGTTGCCAGTCAGGCCATGATAAGTGGATCCTTTTCCACCTATAAACAGGCCATGGAGCTGAGAATGTTTCCCCGACTCGAGGTCAGGAACACCTCGTCTGCTGCCAGGGGTCAGATCTACATCCCTTGGGTCAATGTTGGGCTTTTTGCAGCATGTCTGGCAACAGTTTTTATCTTCCGCAGTGCCGATGCCTTGGGCGATGCCTATGGTTTGGCGGTCACTGGGGCTTTTATCGGCACCACCTTGATGATGAGCGTACTGTGGTTCCTGAGGCACAAGGATGTGAAGAGGCAAATCATAGTCCTGGTGCCAGTTTTCCTCGTTTTTCTGCTTTTTGACTCCGGCTTCTTTTTTTCCAACTTGGGTAAGATTCCAACCGGCGGCTGGTTTCCTCTGGTCATCGGCACAATTCTGGTGATCACCATGATCGCCTGGGAGAAGGGTTCTCTATTGGTCTACCGCATGATTCCCAGGCAAGACGCCGACTCCTTTTTGACCATGGTGGAGCAGATGGAGCTCACCAGGGTGACGGGGACAGATGTCCACATGACCGCCAGTGCAAAGAGCATAGCCGCCAGTCTGATCGGGGAGTGTGCTAATGGTGCCATTAGGGAGACGGTGGTCTTGGTCACGGTTAGGAACACGGAGCATCCCTGGGGCGTTCAGTACCATAAGCAACTAATAGGTACCTTTCACCATGGCAGGGGAAGCATCTATCAGGTTATTATAGAAAAAGGTTACATGCGAGTATTTGTCAATGTTCCCAACATCATGGACGAGCTGGGATTCAAAGAGGAACCTCGGAGATTTGTCTTCGGTATGTGGAACCTCATCATTATTGAGGAAACCTGGAAAAAATGGCTGCTTCGTTACTTCAGGATAGTCTACAGAAATAGTCCTTCCCTAACGCAAAGATTCATGATTCCTTCCCAGTTCGTGGCTTACGTGGGTGGAGACCTGGAAATCTTTTTCTAACTGGACCACAAGCCCGCCCCTTCATCGGTACCAGAGGATCCGGTTTGCCTCGATTGGCACCAGGGCGCCGTCAAAAGCTGGAATAATGCGCGGCGTGCAGTCACTAGCCGGCCGGTGTGCCGGGATGCGGACTCCAAAAGCATGGCCTCTCGCAGGATTTGACACTTCCTCTTCCTGGATCATGGGGTGAATTTCTGGTTCTCTGCTCTTCAGGGGTTCTGCATAGAGTTGAACTTGGACCGCTTCCGGATCAGTGGGTGAAGTTTCCTGCTCTTTAAGCATGTCTCATGGGTTTAAGTTGTTTGGAGAACGTATCTTCGAATGCCCCTGCTGTTTCAAGCCTGCATCGGCGGCTCAGTTCTCCGCTCGGTTGCGCAGAAACCCGCTCAGATAAGACCGATCGCCCATCATATGTAATAGTGGACCATGCATCGCCATTTCCACGATACTAATGGAAGCCACAGGCATACTGATCCGATCCCGGAAACGCCCTACATCAATGCCTAGCAGGGAGCAGAGCATAATTCGGGTCGTGGCTTTATGAGAAACTACGAGGACATTTCCTGTAGTGTAGGTTTTCTCAATTTCCTCTAGCACAAGCGAACTGCGCCGGGCAATATGGATACCTCTTTCCCCTCCAGTTGGAGCATTCCACCCCGGATCAGTTAACCAGCGTACATAGTCATCATGAAACTCGCGGTTAATATCTTCGGGAGTCTTACCCTCCCACTGACCAAAAGCAATTTCCCTCAACCCTTCCTT
>JAJDNB010000213.1 GCA_022340905.1 Deltaproteobacteria bacterium
GAAGTATAAACGGCAATCTCTCGCTTTCGCTCATAGACACTGCCGATCATTGTGTTTAGTACTATAAGCACGGATATCAATAGGGGGATGAGAATGTTGGGTACCCCACTGTAACTGAGAGCGTCAGAGGCGTAATACAAAAAGGTGCCTTCTGCTTCTCCAGCAAAAAGGGTCAAACCGAAACGGTCCACCAAGTCTCTGGCAAGTTCGCTCGTAGCTTCAGGATATTCCGGTCGGATAGCGAGAGCCTTGAGTTCGCCGCCTAAAGCCATAAGGGTTTGGAAGGGCATTATAACAACGAGGTCGCCGGGGATATGTTGATAGCGGCTTTGAAAAGCCTGCACTTCCTCCCCGGCCTCTATGGCCTCCATCTCGATCTCGGTGACCTCCATAGCCGCCTCGCTGGGAAAGATCGCTGGAGTGAGGGGTTCGCCATCTAAGTCTAAGTGACTCTCCAATCCTTTGCCTCTGAAACAACCAACCACTTGAAAATCCGTACCCCAAATTGATACTCTGGCTTTTTCGGGTTCTTCAAATGAGATTCCCAGGGCTCTAGCAATTCTCTCAGGAAGAAGCACAGCTTTCCGCTCGTTCGGTCGAAACCAGCGTCCGCAACTAAGTATACTGCCAATATTGCTAACTCTCGGCTCTTGAGCACTCAAACCCACTACGCCCTTTGCCAGAATTTCCTTTTTCCCCACTCGGATGGCAACCACCGGTGCTTGAGTGCGATCTTCATTTTCCAGCCAAACTCTAGGCACCACTAGGGCTTCGTCATCAAATTTGTTCTCAGTAATAGCCAGAGCTTCAGGCGGCAGGCTGTCCCAGTTCAGAACCTTCAGAAGTAAACCTTTATACGAGGATCCTTCCTCCACACGGAGCCGACCACGATGACGTAGACTTTTAACTGTGGTGAAGCTCATGATGGTGAAGGTGAGGATTATCAAGGTGACGCATGTGAGCAACGTCCGGATAGGTCGACGACGCAAATTGCTAACGCCCAGGACAAATGCGGCAGCGAATGCTTTGGTACGACTAATCTCTGAACCTCTAATCTTGCGGGCTCGCTGCTGAAGCAATACCATCTCTTGTTCGAACCGGCCCATGATAATAAAAGCAACAAGCACCGACAACCCCAGGATAAAAAAGGCAAGTATAACCACCAAGGGGCTGTAGGTGAGCCGAAATGCCGGATGGACCAGGTAAATGAGGGCAATAATCAGACAGAGAATTACCAAAAATGCAACGATTCTCTTGTGGATATCAACAAAAGCAAAAAGCAAACGTTCGAGACAATAGGCGAAAGGAACAAAAAGAGCTATGTAGAAGAGCACCCCGAAGAGAACGTCTTTCTGGGTTTTCTCTATATCGTTGTATATACGGGTGGCCAGAGCCCAGGAGGTCCTAGATTCCTCCATAAAGCGATCGTAACGCAAATCTTCCAGAGCTTCCTGCGCTCGTTTCAGCGCCGCCATGCCCTCCCTTTGGAGCGCGCGAATCCGTTCATTCTTGATACCGTGATTCTCCAAATTGGTTATACGCGGCAGCAGGAGATGCCACATATCTTGTGCAACCCGGTATTCCGTGGCCGGAATAGTTGGCCACTTTTCAACCCGATATCCTCTGCCCTCTGGTTTGGAGTTGTCAGAATTCAGCAAAATAAGTTTGGTTTTGAGCACTGTATCCGAAAGGGTCAACTTGAAGGGTGTGATTGGTTCCAAAAATATATCGGCTAGGGTAGAAGAACGTGTGTCGATTCTGCTCCACCAGTAGCGCACTGGTTTCGCCTCACTCCTACCGTCTATCAATTTGATCTTCGTCATATAGCTGAATGTACGAGGCTCCAGAAGGTCGAACAGGGTGGTGGCCTCACAAGCAAACATGACGACATCCGTTTCCATAAATCTACGGGTCATTTTGACCCTATAAGCGTCCTTGCCGGTAATGGCCTTGTCGATAGCCCAAATGATTTCTCCATTGTTACGGTCGAAGCGAAAACCTTCCAGAATGGCTTTGTGAACAGTGTGCTTGCGATCGGCAAGGCCGCGAACATGAAACAAGCCGCCAGCGTCTACCATGGCATAGAATAGGCTGGGGCCTTGATAGGCGAAAATCACAGTTCCAGAGGCGGGTTGATCAGGGAAAAGTTCCCCCTGGCGAATGAAGTTTGCCCGCCCCACGAGGGATGAAAAACCCCTGAGAGGAAGACGGTCAGAAGCCAGGTCCGCTTCGTAAGTCAGCTTCCCAATCAAAGCAGAGATAAGTCGACTTTGTTGCCTTAGGTAAGCCAAATTCACCTTCTCTGGCTTATCATAGGGTGTTCCCCAGTACGGGCGGGCGTCGTTCAGAGTAGCCAAGGTAAGCCCGATAAATCCGCCCAGTGCGCTTACCTCACCTCCCAAAGCAGGTCGGTCGGGAAGATAGCTCTGCCAGGGTCGTAATGGGCTGGGCCGCAAGGTATCCTGGAAAAGATTGATCAGTCCAAGTTCCTTCTCGACCTCTTGACTCAACCGGTCCAATATACGGTTGATCGGTGCGTAGATTGCCGTACGATTAATTTGTGGTTTTAATTCGTACATAAAGCCATAATTAAAAGCGCCAACTCCGTTGCCATGACTTGAAAGGTGCAGCGAAATGAAGGTGGTAAGTTCAAAATCGCTCACCAAATTTCGTAACCGAAGAGTGCTCCGCAAGCATTTCATTTGCTCCCGACCGTCGTCGAGAATGGTTTGGTTTTTCTCGATTGCCCTTGGGACTAAATCCTCCAACAGCTTCAGTTCTTCACCACTAATACCCTGATAAGAATTGCGCCAGCTAAGCCGGCGGAGGAGAAGCCGCCGCTTTGCCAACCTGTCTATTAATGGTTGATCTTTGTCGTCACTCTGTTCCAACCGGAGCTGCATGAGTCTCTGACTGAGTAAATCCACCTCGTTTTTGATCTGCTCTCCCAGAGTTTTGGGCAAGCGGTCAGCCGCCTCTCCTTTAGCTTTTTCAAGGCTGATAGGCTCTTTTAGGACTTCCAGAGCCTCACGGGCTCGCTTTATGCGATCTTTCAGTTCTCCCTGTGCCTTCTTGCGCTCTCTTCTTGAGGATCGGAAAGACCAAATAAACTCTCTCATCCCAGCGAGTGTTTGGGCGTGTCCACTGGTCGCAACCAGAAGGACAGATCTTCCCGGAGGGTTATCACTGAGACTGCGGGCAAGCTCCAGCAGTGAGAAAATGCTACTCGCCTCATCAGCACCAGGAGACATACCGGGGATCAATGCCGTGCTGTCATAGAAGGCTTCCACCACAAGAAGTTCATCTTTGAGGTCCGGGTTTTTCCCTTCTATGAGAGCATAGATATTTTCCCCCTGGACTCGCCGCCATCCGCCACTTGATTTGAGCAATACGCGGGGAGAAATCAAACCATTCGGCGCGGTTTCAAAGGAGCCGAATAGGGATCTTGCTTGAGAGAGCGACAGCCAAAAGCGAGGGAATTTAAGGGAGGTCAGCTCCAGTTTATCTTCAAAGAACCATTTGGGGGTGGGACCCCGATCAAGGTAGATAAGGGCTTTTGCTCCCAGCATGGGCGCATTGAGCCAATTCTTACCAGAATCTAATTCCATCAGAATTATGCTACCCGCCACCTCGATGGAGTTAAAATCCTTGAGTCGGCCTCTCCCCACGTAATAAAGGGGGCCTACAATGCCTTCTGCCGGTGTAGCTTGTGGGCTCAGAGCGTTGAGTCGAAGGGGCTTGAGTGGCGTGCGTTGTCCTTTTATGCTGATGTCGGCAGGCTGATATTGGGTGACCGGCAGAAGAAAACGTTGCCGGCCCACTCGTTCAATTCCCAGAGATCTAAAAGTCTCCTCAATCCTGTCTGCCGTCCAACTGCAGCCTGAAGTTCCACTACTCCGATCCCCTAATTCAGCTAGCTCTCTTATCAGATTTTGATTGGTCTCAGCAGCCCGGACAACGTGGGGGGGAAAAAAGAATAAACCACCGATAAAAATCAAGGCCCCAATTACTCGCCAAAGATTAGGCCTGTGAAATAGCTCAGTGAATTTACCCATATCACGGTTATTGCTATCCGGGATTGCTCCCGTTTAGGGATGGTGGATGGAACGGCGGGCTATTTCACCCACGGAAATGGAGAGCTGTTCTCGCTCCTCTATCTTATCTATTTGGCCATCTCGAATCCAGACGACGCGATCAGAAACACTGAGCATTTTGAAATCATGAGTGGCCGAAATAACGGTGACACCTTTATCTTCGCTCAACCGTTTTAGCAACTCTATGATCTCTTCGCCTGTGGTAAGGTCAAGATTTCCCGTAGGCTCATCCGCAAGAATGATGGCTGGGTCATTTGCCATGGCGCGGGCAATAGCCACACGCTGCTGTTGCCCTCCAGATAATTCGGAGGGTTTGTGCCTGAATCTCTCTCCTAGCCCTACAAGGTCCAATAAATCCAGACCTTTTTGCACTGCAGCATCGTTATGCATTCCGCCAAAAATCATTGGCAGCGTTACGTTTTCCAAGGCAGTCATCACCTGGATGAGGTTGAACGTTTGGAAGATGTAACCAATTTTTCGACAGCGCAGCCAGGCTAATTCGTAGGCATCCAATTGAGCGATATCCACCTCATCGATAAAAACCTTGCCGGAAGAGGGCTTATCCAGACCTCCGATCATATTGAACAGAGTACTCTTGCCCGATCCAGACGGCCCCATAATGGAGAGGTACTCCCCGGCACGAATTTCCAGATCAACACCACGGAGGGCCTCAACTCGGTGTCTTTTCAGCTTGAAGACTTTGGTCACAGCTGAAACCCGAACTATATTATGCAACTCTTTCATATCCATGCGTTCTTCATAGGTAGCAGCAAATTTCTAATACACTCATTTTAGACATTTTAGACACTTTAGGCATTTTAGACATTATTGTTCAACCCTCATGGCTTCTACTGGCTGCATCCGCGCAGCCACCGCTGCAGGATAGATCACCCCCAGCAGGCTCAGAAGACAGCCCACGCCTGTGGCAAAACCAATGGAGCCTAACACCGCCACCCAGGAGATGTTCTGCCAGGCCACAAATCCGAAACGAACAAGAGCGCTAAACAACGCCGCAACAGCTCCCAGAAGAGCGCCAAAACCGGCACCAGCCAACCCTTGCATGCCCGCCTCTAAAACAAAGAGGCGCAAGACAAAGCTGTCCAACGCTCCCAAGCACTTGATGGTGCCAATTTCACGAAAGCGTTCAGTTACTGCCATTAGCTGAGCATTAACGATACCCACCACGCAAACGAGCAGGGAGAGAATGACGATCCATCTTTCCTTGGCACTGCTTCCTGTGGAGGTAAGCCCCGGTTCCAAGTCGTAACCAGCATTGAGCAAGCTCTGATGCAGTTCTGGATTTCCTGTCGCCAAGAGGCTGTTGGCTGCATCCGTACCAACCCGCACAAAACTCAGGAATGAAACGGCCAGCACCAAACTCATGGTGGTAATCATAGAGCGGAAAAATCTAACCCGGATGCTTTTAAAGCTTATTTCAAGAGATTTCTTAAAAGGAAGGACCACCTGCCTGGAGATCT
>JAJDNB010000017.1 GCA_022340905.1 Deltaproteobacteria bacterium
GAAAATAGGGGAATGGATAAAGGCCCGCAGTGGCTCCGACTCCTCGACCTTCGTGCATGGGTTTGTCTCCGCCTCTCTCCTCTACCTCGTTGGAGCCATGATGATTGTGGGCTCAATACAAGACGGAACAGCGGGGGATCCGAGCACTCTCTACGTCAAATCTCTCCTGGACGGAGTTGCTTCCGTAGCCCTGGCCTCCACCTTTGGGATCGGGGTTGCTTTTTCCGCACTTTCAGTTTTTATTGTACAAGGTTCCATAACACTGCTCGCATCCAAATTGTTATTTCTCCAGAGTCCCAACGTTTTAAACGCCATCACCGCAACAGGAGGATTGCTCATTTTGGGTATTGGTATCAACCTCCTGGAACTCAGGATCATCCGCACCGGCAATCTTTTGCCGGCACTTCTCTACGCTATAGTCGGAGCCTTGATTTTTGGGTGAGGGAACAAAGGAGGTTTGCATGATAAAGGATTTAGTTGAAAGAACAAGGAGTTATCGACGATTCTACCAAGGCGTCAACATAGAACTCGAAACATTGAGGGAACTGGTAGATGTTGCAAGACTCTCAGCCGCAGCAGGTAATCTGCAACCACTTAAATATATACTTTCCAATGAACAGGTAAAAAACAGCAAAATTTTTCAACATCTTGCCTGGGCAGGATACCTTAGAGACTGGCGGGGGCCGGAAGAGGGTGAACGGCCTTCAGCCTACATCATTGTTCTTGGAGACAGACGAATCTGCAATTCGTTTGGTTGCGATCATGGTATAGCCTGTCAAAATATTATGCTGGCTGCGGTTGAAAAAGGGTTGGGCGGGTGCATGATCGGTTCGGTGAATCGTGAAAGGCTGCGCACCGACCTTGATATAGCTGATTATCTAGAAATACTCTTGGTACTTGCCTTAGGGAAGCCGAATGAGACGGTGGTTCTTGAAGAAGTGGGTCCAGAAGGTGACATCAAGTACTGGCGAGACAGTGATGGGGTACACCACGTGCCCAAGCGAAGGTTAGAGGACATTATTGTCGAGTGAGGTCTTTTCGCAGCAAATTTGAACAGGTGGCCCGAGGTTAGGAAATGGATGCTCCTGCGCCAAAAAACAACATGCGTAACCGGTTGAAGAAATTGAAGTGGGTGGGTTTGGGTATAGTCGTTGTAGCGGTGGCGCTTGCTCTCTACTGGTTGTCTGTCTTGCGCTATCGCGTTACCACAGACGACGCTTATGTCCATGCTGACAGCGCCCAGATCAGCAGCCGGGTGGACGGCACTATAATAGAGGTAATGGTGGACAATGATTTTCCCGTAGAACAAGGCCAGGTTCTGCTTCAGCTTGATCCACGGGATTACCAGGTGGCCGTGGAACAAGCACAAGGAAATCTGGCCAGAATTGAGGCGGAGGTGCGTGCCATGGGAATGTCCGTGTCCTTGACCGATCTGCAGACTGCCGCCCAACTCAGCAAAGCTGAGGCCCAATATCAAGGGGCTCAGGATAGAAAAAACGAAGCGCTTCACCGGTTGCAGCAGCTCCGCAAACAAAGGGAGGGTGCCCAGGCGGAGTTGACCCAGACTCAGCGCGACTACAAACGTTTCGAGGCCCTATACCAGAGCAATGTGGTGCCAGAGGAGCGGCGAGACCAGGCTCACACTGCCATGGTGAAGGCCAAGTCCACAGTGGAGGCAACGGATGCTCAAATCAAGGCCCTTCAGGCCTCCCTCCAGGCCATCCAGCAGGGGGTTCAGCAGGCGCAGGCCCAGTTGAAATCGGCACAGGCCGAGCGCCAGCAAGTGGAGATAATGAAAGAGAAACTAGCGGGCTTGTATGGCCAACAACTGGAGGCCCAATCGCTGCTCAAAGCCGCGCAGTTAGACCTGTCATACACCAAGGTGAGCGCTCCCATCAGCGGCTACATAGCCCAGAAGAGTATCCAGGTGGGTGATGGCGTCAAGAAAGCCCAACCTCTCATGGCCGTGGTGCCGCTGCACGATGCCTATATCGAGGCTAACTTCAAGGAAACCCAGCTGAAAAACGTTCGTTTGGGGCAGCCTGCTACTATTGAGGCAGAAATCTACCCGGGTTACATCTACCACGGCAAGGTTTCCGGAATTCGCGCCGGCACCGGCGCCGCTTTCTCCTTGCTGCCCCCTGAAAATGCCACCGGAAACTGGATCAAGGTTGTACAAAGGATACCGGTAAAGATCATCTTAACCGAGCCTCCCCCAGCGGAGCGTCCCTTGCGTCTGGGATGCTCTCTCTACGTCACCATTTCAACCAGGGATCGAACCGGCAAGGTGTTGGTGCCCCTGGCCTCCAATAAATGACCGAAAAGAGAAATCGCCCATGGCAGAAGGGCCCACAACACCAGCGGTAAATAAGTGGCTTGTGGCCATGACCGTGATGGTCCCCACCTTCATCGAGGTCATGGACATCAGCGTGGTAAATGTCTCCCTGCCCCACATCCAGGGCAGCCTCAACGCCGGCCTCGATGAAGTCACCTGGGTTCTTACTTCGTACCTGGTCTCCAACGCCATCGTCATCCCCATCACCGGTTGGCTGTCGAGCGTTTTCGGCAGAAAGCGTTACCTGTTGTTCTCTATTTCCCTGTTTACGGTAAGTTCTCTTGTCTGTGGATCGGCACCCTCACTGAAAGTGCTCATTATTGCCCGTATTTTTCAAGGCCTGGGTGGAGGGGGACTGCAGCCCCTCTCACAGGCAATTCTCTTTGAGACCTTCCCGGTGGCGGAGCACGGCTTGGCCATGGCGGTGTTCGGAATGGGCGTGGTGATGGCACCGATTCTTGGTCCCGTGGTGGGTGGCTGGATTACAGACACCTTGACCTGGCGTTGGGTATTTTACATCAACCTGCCCGTAGGACTGCTGGCAATCGTGCTGGCCCTCATCTTCATCTATGATCCTGCCTACATTCGACGAAAAATTTTCTCCATCGATACGAAAGGCATTCTCCTCCTCACTATAGGCATCGGAGCGCTGCAGATTGTTCTGGATAAGGGTCAACGGGACGACTGGTTTAACTCACGTTTCATCCTCTACATGAGTATTATTGCGGGAGTAGCTTTGGTGCTCTTCGTGATTGTCGAGTTAACCGCAGAGCACCCGGTGGTTAACCTCAGAGCGTTTCGGGAAAGAAGTTTCACTGCCGGGAACATTATCATTTTCACCGGATTTGGTTGCATGTTCTCAAGTTTTGTGCTCTTACCCCTCTACGCTCAGACACTGATGGGCTATACCGCCTTCTGGGCGGGTCTGGTCCTCTTCCCCGGAGGTGTCGCCAGCTTCATCAGCATGCCCGTAGCCGGTATACTCCTGCGAAAGGGGGTAAATCCCCGATATCCACTCGCTGTCGGTCTTGGCATCATGGCCTATGCCATCTGGTTGATGTCCGACTTCAATCTCCAGGCAGACTTTGTTGCCATCGCCATGCCCAGGTTGATTCAGGGTTTCGGGCTGGGCTTGTTTTTTGTACCTGTTACCACCGCCACCTTTATGAATATCCCCAAAGAGGAAACCGGTAACGCCTCGGGCATCTTCAATCTTTTGCGCAACCTGGGTGGCAGTTTCGGGGTTGCCCTCAGCTCGACCATGCTGGCGCAACAGACCCAGGTACACCAAACCTTTCTGGTAGAAAAAATTACCCCCTATCAGCCGGCCTTCCAGATCAGTTACCAACAGATCCTCGAGTGGCTCAAGCTGCATCAGCCCTCCCTTGCCTATGACAAGAACGTCATGGCTTTCATTTACCAGGAGATACTCCGGCAAGCCAATATGCTCGCATTCAATGATAGTTTCCGTGCCCTCGCCATCTCCACCGCAGTTCTGATCCCTCTGACTTTGTTATTTCGCAGGGTCTCGGGCACAAGGATCCCCACGGAGATACACTAGTAAGGTAAAAAATCAAGCCAAGCGAAGATCCCCATATAAGAAAGCTGGTTTCCATGGATTCGCCGGCAGTACTGTTCAGGTCTCAAATTTCCCCTTGATTTTGCTCCTGGCACCTCACGCCTGAAACCCTGGAATTTGGTGCTGTGAAGTGTTACACTTCCCCCTTAATATTCCAGAAAGGATTCTGCCGCTAAATGCTGTATGATTTCCATATTCATACTCGCGAGTACTCGGATTGCTCCATAAGCTCGGCTGATGAAATGTGCCAAAGGGCTGTTGACTCAGGGCTGGCGGGAATTGCCCTCACCGAGCATGACTTTTGGAGACCTCCATCCGAGATCAAGGAACTGGAACAAAGATTTCCAGAACTGACGATCATGCGGGGCATGGAACACTCTTGCCCCGAAGGGCACTTCCTGGTATTTCTCCCTAACCCTGAAAACGGCGACATTCCAGGCTGGTGCTCCGCACTTGATTTGATCCCTCTGGTCCATAATTATGGTGGAATTGTCATCTGGGCCCACCCCTTCCGCTTTAGCTCGAAGCGGCCAAGCTGGCTGAAACATGCCCAACCGGACGGCATGGAAATAGCCAGCAGTAACATGCACCGCCAAGCCGAAGCCATGGCAAAAAAAATTGCCGCTAAGAGAAAGATCTTGACGTTCCGCAACAGTGATGCCCACGATGCCTTCATCGTCGGTAGGTACGGTAACGAATTGGACATCGAGCTAACCAGCGTTGAAGATTTCATCGCCTATGTCCGGGCCAGGAGACCTTAAACAGAGAATAACCAGATCTTACCGGTAGGGACGGCTTTTTAGGCAAGAACAGGAGTAGATCGGCGGGAAAACGAATGGCCAGAACTGTAAGCAAGACCGAAACTTTTGTTGGCTACGGTGTTATCCTTGTACTCCTGATCATTACCGGCGGACTCCTTCTTAAACAGTCCCGCTTTAACTCCTCCATTCTCGAGCCTGGTGCTTTAAAGCAAGAATTATTATCTCAACCAACCCCCCCCCTTGCCCCAGTACGAGATCTCAGACAGTATGCTCCCAAAGATCTGACCCCTCTTTCTCCAGCCGAATCCTTCGGGCCCGAAAATCTCTCTGATAAAATCGACGGAAAGGCCGAACTCTACCTTTCTGCTGGATTTGTTAGCCTCACGAGTCAACGTTTTGCCCTTGAAGATAAACCCAGTGAATGGATGGAAGCGTTCATTTACCACATGGGGTCGCCGAGGGGCTCGTACTCTGTTTACAGTATGCAGAAAAGATCCGAGGCTAGGGATCTGGAACTGGGAGATTATGGGTATGAGACAGAAAACGCGCTCTATTTCGTCCACGGTCCTTATTACCTGGAGATAGTTTCGTCGGTTGCCCAGGAGACCATGGCTGAATCGATGCTCTCCTTCGCCAGAAATTTCCTCAGCAAAACCCCAGTGGAAAGCAATGTACTCAATGAACTGGATCTATTTCCAAAAAAAAATCTTAACAGCGAAAGCATCTCCCTTTTACCCTCCAATGGCTTCGGTTTCGAGCAATTTGATTCCATTTTCACTGCTCAGTATATGGTGGGAGATACAGAGGTAACTGCATTTCTGTCCCGAAGAAAAAGCCAAGACGAAGCTACCAGCCTGGTGGAAGCCTACACCTCATTTTTACTAACATTCGGTGGCACCGAGTTGAAATCGACCCTGGACATCCCCGGAGCAAAGCTGGTGGAAATAATGGACACCTACGAATTGGTCTTCAGCCGGGGCAGCTTTCTTGCCGGCGTACACGGAGCGGAGAACAGAAAAGCGGCGGAAGAAATTGCCCTGATGTTGAACCAAAGTCTGGCGGAGAAAAGCCGGTGAATCAAAGAGAACAGCAGCCAACATCGAATCGAAGGGATTTTCTTTTCCGTCTGCTCAAGGGAACCATTTTCATCGGCGCTGCTTGCTCCTTGAGCTATTGGCTCTATGACCCCACCGGTCCTGGAATAGCCAAAAAACAAAATAGGCTAGTGACCCTTCCCGACTTCTCCATGGCCGGCCTTAAAGACAAGATGAGTATCGTTACAGGCTCGGACCGGGCAAAAACCATAAACCGGGGACTCGAAGCTCTCGGGGGAATCGAAACCTTCGTCAAAGAAGGTGACAGGGTGCTGCTCAAAGTCAACGCTGCTTTCGCAACGCCGCCGATCCTTTCTGCTACAACAAACCCTCAACTAGTGGCCGAACTTGCCAGGCTGTGTTACAAGGCTGGAGCCTCCACGGTGGTGGTCACCGACAACCCCATAAACGATCCCACCAGTTGTTTTTCCCTAACCGGCATCCAAGATCGGGCTCAATCCGCAGGAGCCAAAGTCCTTTTACCCAGAGACGGCTTTTTTCAGCCCACAACGGTCTCTGACGGAAGGTTAATCCGAAATTGGCCGATTCTCTGGGAGCCATTCAAAAAGATAGACAAGGTAATAGGTGTCGCCCCGGTTAAGGATCACCACCGTAGTGGCGCTTCCATGACCATGAAAAACTGGTATGGGCTCTTAGGCGGTCGGCGCAACATATTTCATCAGGACATTCATACCATAATCAAAGAACTGGCAGTTATGGTCAAACCCACTCTGGTGGTTTTGGACGGCACCACAACCATGATGACCAATGGTCCCACTGGTGGCTCATTAGGGGATTTGAAAGAGACCGCCACCATGATTGTCAGCACTGATCAAGTAGCAGCCGATTCCTTCGGCGCCACCTTGCTAGGGAAAACGCCCGCTGAACTACCGTATATAGGCAAGGCCGAAGCCGCGGGAGTTGGCACTGCCGACTATGAGTCGCTCAATCCAATTCGTATAGATAGCACCTAGCACGACCTTGAGCCACGGCTTGCGGGCAGGGATCAGAGATCGGAGGGCGCAAGACAGAGGACAGAGGACAGACGACAGATGACAGAGGACAGAGGACAGAAGACAGAATTTCGAACTGCAGATTTCGAATTTGGAAATGATTCATTTCTTCTACGTCTTCTACGATTTTTGCGGTTTCTACCAATGAACTAATTTCCTAATTACCTAATTTTCTAATCGACGACTTGAATTATTGAACTATGCGAATCGTAACCGTCAGACGCGTTAGCCAGGTTTTCTTCTTTCTGCTCTTCTTGTGGTTTTGCATTGTCGCCACTCTTGGCGTGGAGTGGTGGCAACTAAGAGGCTGGCCGGTGAACTGGCTGCTGCAACTCGACCCTCTGGTGGCGGTAGCCACAATGCTGAGCACAAACTTGCTCTACAAGGGCCTTCTCTGGGCATTAGTCACTGTGATTTTAACCATAGTGTTGGGAAGATTTTTCTGCAGCTGGGTGTGCCCTTTTGGCAGCTTGCACCATTTTATCGGCTACCTTGCGAGGCGAGGAAAGAAGGTTTCTGCAAAAATAGCCCTTAACAGGTATCACCCGGGGCAATCCATCAAGTATTACCTGCTCATATTCCTGCTCACTGCTGCTTCTGGTTCTTTGCTGGCTGGTTTACTCGGCACCGTGCAAGAACGTCCCCTAGTCTTCTCTCTGGTGATAGTTCTGGCCCTGGCGGCGGTTGCCCTGTTTTCCCTGCTCAAGGTCCTGCCAAATCCCAGGAATGCTTTCACCCTTCTGCTTTTCTTCATCGGTTTTTGGTTGGTCCTGGGATTGCTTTTTCC
>JAJDNB010000225.1 GCA_022340905.1 Deltaproteobacteria bacterium
GTGGCAGCGGTTGAGCGGAACCCGAAAACCTATGAACACATCCAACCTGAGTTAATTGGCAACCGACGACGTGTTCTGGTGTCGGACCTTTCTGGTCGCAGCACCATTAAGCAAAAAGCTGATCAATACGGCATTGAGATCTCCAGTAAAGATCCCGTTGCCATGCAGGTTCTGGAAGAGCTCAAAGAGCTTGAGCACGAAGGATTTCAATACGAGGCGGCGGAAGGGTCTTTTGAGCTCCTGTTGAACCGCGCCCTTGGAAGGGTGAAGCGGTACTTTGAACTCGTGGGCTTTAGAGTCCTCGTATCCAAGACGGATGAATCCCAGCCTTCCGAGTCCGAGGCTACGGTAATGGTCAAGGTGGGAGGGAAGGTGGAGCACACAGCCGCCACAGGTGTGGGGCCGGTGAATGCGCTGGACAACGCCTTGCGTAAGGCTTTGGGGAAATTCTATCCCGAACTCTCTCACATGAGACTCAATGATTACAAAGTGAGGGTTTTGCCAGGAAAGGAAGGGACGGCCGCCAAAGTCCGGGTGCTCATCGAGTCGCTGGACAGGGACAGTGTCTGGGGCACGGTGGGAGTTTCGGAAAATATCCTAGAGGCAAGCTGGCTGGCTCTGGTGGATAGCATCAACTACAAGATGTTCAAGGACGAGCAAAGCCAAAAGCAGTAACGATTTACCCTTTCCTCCAGATGTCCACCTTCAAGAAAGAGAAATGGAGCTTCAGTGATTTCGGATTTGGGATTGCGGATTGCGGATTTATAAATAGAAGTTATTTGCATCGTCTTTTAATCTGCAATCAAGAATCTCAAATCTGCAATGATCAACTTCCATGGGGGCACTCCTTCCTCTTGGTTCCCAAGAGCAAATGAACTCTTTCTCTCGCACACAGGCACTCATTGTTTTATTGGTGGCTCTCGTTCTGCTCTCTGTTTACGGCTGGAGTTACCTTAATCAGCAGGGCAGATTCAGACAATCCCCTCTACTTTCAGCTCAACAGGTCTTTATCCAAGTGTCCGGGGAAGTAAAAAGTCCGGGAATATATTCATTCGACCAACCTGTGACACTGAGTCAGGCAGTGGCCAGAGCTGGAGGGCTGCTGGCTCCCTTGAGACCGGCAGACCAACGAGAATGGGCTAGTGAGCCGATCAGTAACAGCAGCAGAATTCACCTAATTGAAAATTCTAAGGGTGTCATCCATTTAAAATTGGGACAAATGGCGGTTCCCAACCGACTGGCTTTGGGAGTGCCACTGGATATAAATGAGGCCTCTGTGGCTGAGTTGAGCCAAGTACCTGGCATCGGTCCCAAGTTGGCACAGGGGATTGTGGCCCTGAGGGCCCGTAGAGGAGTGTTCTCGAAGCTAGAGAATCTCCGCGAGGTAAAAGGGATAGGGCCGGCCACAGTCAGGAGGCTCAAGCCGTACCTTACACTAGGCACTAAGGACTAGCACCAGGCACCGCCAAGCAGGCAGCGAGCAGCGGACAGCATGCAGCAGTATAATGAGACTAGAAATCTACCTGCTGCTAGCTGGCAGCTGTCAGCTGGTTTACAGTCGTCTCACTCTAATAGGTCTGCGCTTTTCCCGGGGTATTTCCAAGGTAACCGTAGTTCCCTTTCCCACTTCGCTCTCGATTTCAATACTTCCGCGGTGATCATTAATGATTCTTTGGCTTATAGTAAGACCAAGACCGACGTGCTCGTTTTTTGTAGTGAAAAGAGGGTCGAAAACGCGGTGTAGATTTTCTGGCTCGATCCCACGGCCATTGTCACTCACGCTAAATTGTATGCGGTCTCCTTTCGCAGCCACAAAAAATTTGATCACCACACTTGGGTCTCCAGATTCTAGAGCATTAATGAAGACGTTGGCCAAACATTGGGCGAGGATTTCCAGGTCCATAAAGGCATGAAACGAACGAAGTTGTTCGCTGGAAGGTGCATGCCATTCCGAAGCTGCCGCCAGTAAACCGTCGGGAACCATATCTTTTGATCGCTTCAAAAGGTTGTCAAAATCATTTTCTGTCATGGCGGGGAGGGGAAGTGTGGTGAAACCGGCCAGACTCTTGAGTAGATTGTCCAAACGGCTGGCTTCTTGATAAATGATTTCCTTGTATAGCCGTCTATCTTTTTCGTCCAGGCCCTTTTTGAGCAAGCGGGCGGCAAATCCGCCAATTGCAGCTATTGGGTTGCGGATGTGATGGGCCATCTGATCCACCACTTTTGCCATGGACCGCACCCGCTCCGTTTCAATGGACTCGCGCTGAAGGGTTTTTAGGTTTCCAATATCCTGGATGGTTAAAACAATAACGTCCTTCTCACTGCCGCGGTAAACAAAGGTGGTGAGATAGGCAAAGAACTTTCGCTCTTTTCTGTCCCGGAGAAGAGCCTCCCCCTCAAAGCTTCCTTTGTCCAGGGTGAGTTTTATTATATTTGGCAGAAAGATATCGTAGTCATCTTCCAAAAACAAGCAAGAGATCTCGTGGTTGCTACACTCGCCTGGCTGGAATCCAAAAAGTTGTTCGGCAAAATTGTTGGCAAATAGCATCTGTCCTGAGGGCTCAAATAGGACCAGACCGTGGGGTATTGACTGGAGAATTTCTTCTAACAAGGCCTGATGGAGATGGCTGGGGTCGGTCATCGTGAGTTTCCGCAATGGATTAGGCAAAAGAAGGAAAATACCAGCTGATTCTAGAACGGAAAGCAATTTGAGTCAACGGGCCAGCACGAGTTATTCAACATATGGGCCAGATAATATAGGATTGTAGATTTAAGATTATAGATTCCAGACTGAGGTGCATGCATTCTTTAACACAGGTGTTGAGCTTTCAATTCTGCAATCTGCACTCTAAAATCTACAATCCCTTTGGTGGCAGACCGGTTCTCACCTCCTGGATGCTCTATTCTCATGAATTCTGGAAATCACCGATCAGTGCGGGTCAGCCACCTATGGCAACCATTGGTCGGTTTTGGCATTTACGAAAAACGTCAGGCTGGAGGCTATGTTTTTCGGGCTTGTTGACGATGGAATCTTTGAGAAACTGAGACAGTTCAGAATCTGTTGCTCCTTGACGGAGAGGGGATTTAATGTCCATTTCCTGGTCGGAAAAAAGGCAGTTACGCAACTTACCGTCGGCAGTGAGACGTATTCTGTTGCACGAGGGGCAAAAGTGGTGGCTCACTGGACTTATGATGCCTATCATGCCTGGCGCATCGGGCCAGCGGAAATGGCGAGCAGGACCATTAGTGTCTTTGGCGACAACCGGTTCCAGTGCTTCCACTCCTCTGAGCTTCTCTAGGATCTCATCGGCGCTAAAGTAATGCTTGAGGGTCCATTGGCTATCGTTGTTAATAGACATGAACTCTATGAAGCGAATGTGATAGGGGTGATGGAGGCTCAGTCTGGCGAGATCCAAAACCTCGTCATCATTGATCCCCCGCATCACCACGACATTTATCTTTACCGGATTGAACCCGACTCGCTCGGCAGCCTGGATTCCGCGCCAGACCCTGTCGAACTCATCACGACGGGTGATGCGAGAAAATTTCTCACGCTGGAGAGTGTCAAGACTTATATTGATGCGCCGAATACCGGCTGTGTAAAGATCTTGGCCGAGTTCTTCCAGTAGTACTCCGTTAGTGGTGAGGCTTAGACTCTGGAGACCCGAGATTCCGGTCAAACGGCGACAGAAATCGACGACTCCTTTCCGGACGAGCGGCTCTCCGCCAGTAAGCCGAACCTTGTTTATACCCATATTCACCGCTATTTGAATGAGGCGGAGGAACTCCTCGTATGAGAGGATATCGTCATGATCCAGTTTGACTGTACCCCCTAAGGGCATACAGTAGAGACACCGCAGGTTGCAACGGTCGGTAATGGAAACCCTGAGGTAGTCAATAGGTCGTTGGTAGCTATCGGTGAGCAGAGCCATTAAAATATTCCAGGAATGAGCCGAGGATAATCCACCGCAACTCGAAAAACAGGGTTTTTGATGTCACTTTTGTCATAATAAAAGAGCAGGTAAATGAAGTCAAGAAATTTGGCGCATGCATTAGCCGCATGCGCAGCAGGCAGCATCCAGCGGGCAGCGAACAGCAATCAGCGGGCAGCGAACAGCAATCAGCCGGCAGCAGACAGCAGGCAGGGAAGACGAGGTCGAGGGCAGATGCAGGGGATCCTGAAAATGACATCCAGAAACATTGTTTCCGGATAGAGAGTGGTTAATTAGACTAAAAAAGAGTAAGATCAGTTCTGCCCTTGGAGGGTAACGGAAACTGCCAGCTGCCAGCTTGTCCTGAGCGGAGTCGAAGGGCTGCACGCTCTCACGTCTTTGGTCGGTTAGGGTGGGCACCGTGAGAAACTAACGAGGTAAGATTTTTGAAAGTACTGGGAATAGAGAGTTCTTGTGATGAAACTGCTGCAGCTGTGGTGGAAGATGGGCACCGCATTCTTTCCAGTATAGTTTCCTCACAAGTTGCAATTCATCGCCCCTATGGTGGTGTGGTCCCAGAATTGGCCTCAAGACAGCACGTCAAAATGATCATCCCGGTGGTTGCAAAAGCCCTGCAACGGGCAGGTCTGAATATGACCTCGGTGGATGGCATTGCTGTTACACAGGGACCGGGATTGGTGGGATCACTTCTGGTAGGCATTGGGGTGGCAAAGGCATTGGCTTTTGCCACCGGCAAACCGCTGGTTGCGGTGAATCATCTTGAGGCTCACATTCAGGCGGCTTTTATAAATGAGTCGCAGCCTTCCTTTCCTGTGGTTGCCCTGGTAGTCTCCGGGGGGCACACCAACCTTTATCTTGTCAGGGATTATGGCAATGCTGATTTGCTGGGGCGGACAAGGGATGACGCCGCTGGGGAGGCCTTTGACAAAGTGGCCAAATTTTTGGACCTAGGCTATCCTGGTGGGGTAGTTATTGATAGCCTCTCGCGAAAGGGGAATCCTCAAGCCATTTCTTTTCCGCGAGCCTATTTAGAAAAGGACTCCCTGGATTTCAGTTTTAGTGGGATCAAAACCGCAGTAGTCAATTATGTCCGCAAGTATGTTGACACCAGCAAGCAAAATGAGGCTTCCACGCCCGGAGTGAGTGGGTTTACCCTGAAGGAGTTGCCGCTGCCGGTTGCCGATATCGTGGCCAGCTTCCAGGAGGCTGTGGTTGAGGTTTTGGTGGAAAAAACTTTCACTGCGGCGAAAAACTTTAAGGTGGGTCAAGTGGTGGTAGCTGGGGGAGTGGCCGCCAACAGCCGTCTGCGCCAAAAGCTCCTGGACGGAGCGGCTGCCCTTGGACTTGCCTTGAATTTACCCGAGACGGAGCTGTGCACTGACAACGCAGCCATGGTCGCTGCTGCCGGCTTTCATAAACTCAAGAAAAGTGACATCCCCTTGAGCCTGAATTTCGACGCAATTTCTCGTTGGCCGGATAAAGTAGCGGGCAGCTGACAGCTGACAGCGAGCAGATCCCCTTCTTTTGCTTTGCCCTTTTATCATTATATATTTAGGTACAAACCAAAATGTTCATCGCTGTCTGAGAAAGGTGCTTGTTGACTGGCAGGTTGAAGAAAAAGTCGGTATCTTCATCGCCAGAGCCAAGTTCGTCATTCCGAAATCCGTCGCCGGCGGATATCCGGAATCCAGAAAAAAACCATACCTTACTGGATAACTCTTCGACTTAGCTCAGGGTGGTGAGTCTGTCGAACCATGGATCTCGCCCGCCTGCGGCGGACTCGTCCGGTATGACGCATTCAGATGGAAAAATCGGGAGGCCAATAGCAATGGCTGAGAATCATGGAAAGGTACTACTGACAGGAGCCACCGGTTTTGTAGGGGGGCGCTTGCTGCACGCTCTAACAGGGCATGGCATCAATGTGCGGTGTCTTGTGCGCTCGCCCGAAAAACTCAAAGGCAATCTTTTTTCCGAGGAAACGGTAGAAATAGCCAAAGGCGATCTGCTTCAGGAGGAAACCTTGGATTCGGTCCTTGAAGGGATTGAGGTGGCCTATTATCTGGTCCACTCCATGGGCGGTCGCACTATTGGAGAGAACAAAATCTTTGCAGAGCGGGACCGAGTAGCGGCGACAAATTTTGTCCGGGCTGCGGATAAAGCCGGAGTGAGTCGGGTAATTTACCTGGGAGGCCTTGGTGAGACCGGCGAGCATCTTTCCAAACACCTGGCCAGTCGACAAGAAGTGGGCGAGATACTGGCTTCAGGCCAAGAGCAAGCTACCGAACTCCGGGCGCCCAATATTATGGGTGCAGGCGGAGCGCCCTTTGAAATGCTTCGCTATTTGGTTGAACGTCTGCCAGTGATGGTTTGTCCCAGATGGATCGAAACACGTTGTCAACCCATCGATATTCGCGACATGGTAAACTATCTTATCGGTTGCTTTCGAGAACCTGCCACTGCTGGCCTGTCTTTGGATGTGGGGGGCCCTGATATTGTCACCTATAGGAAGATGATGGAAATATATGCCAAGGTGCGCGGTCTTAAGCGGCTGATCATAACAGTACCGGTGTTGACACCTAAACTTTCCACCTATTGGGTTAACATGGTGACGCCGGTTCCCTCAGGTGTTGTCAATCCTCTGGTGGAAGGGTTGAAAAACGAGGTGATATGCAGGGAGAATCGAATCCGTGAACTCATACCCATGAAGCTCACAAGTCTCGAGGAATCAATCTGTATTGCCTTGCAAGAGGTGGAAAAAGGTCCGGGAAAACTCATTTCCCGGCAGGCTTGTTTTCTCAAGTAATCAATGTGGGTCTCGAAAATTTGACGATCCCCCAAGTTATAGTTGAGAAAGCAGGTTTCAGGAAAAAGAGAATGGGAGATGAAACCTGACACCTTTATCCCACAATACCCTCTTTGAGAGCGTGGAGACTCGGAACCGGCACTGACATGCACTGGTCGCGATCTGGGTTGTAGGCAAAGCGATAGGACATTCCCATGTTGCCCTGCCGATACATGACCTCCCAGCCTCTCACCAGAAACGGGCATGTATCGTTAAAACAGACAAACAAGAATTCCATGTCCCATTGGGTAAAAGGGTTCTGAGGCAATTCCCACTTCAGTAAACCCTCATTGCAGTGGGGGCACCGTAACGTATCTTTTGTCGCTTTTTTTCTGCCCTCAAGTTGCTCTGGATCAGGTAACTCCGTGAGAGGCCAGATCACTGAGAGGTCAGGCCGTTTGCTCTCACCACCTCCACTTTTCTCGGCATATACTGCGTAGATGGGGTCACTGGGGATACCAAGATGACCGTATTTGTCTTCTTTGGGTCTGGGCTTCCCTTTTGAGACGAAGACCCATGGACTACTATAGATTCCAGCCCGGTTGAAAAAATCTTCAACCAACAAAACCCGCTCTTCCTCTCCGGCCTGGCGCCAGATTTTGACGGCTTTTTGCTCGAACATGCGATTGGAAAAGATTACCAGAAACAGACCGCCCGGTTTGAGAATTCTGCCCACCTCACGAAAAACCTCGAGAGGTCTGGTCATGTAGTCTATGGATACCACATTGAGGACAGCATCAAAAATGTTGTCTGGAAAAGGTAGAGAAGGGTTTTCATTCAGATCGTGATAAACCCAATCGGTGAGGCCTCGGTTGCGCGAAAGTTCATTACGGTTGAGACCAAGTCCCACAACTCTCTCGGCTTGAATGGTGGAAGGGATGTGGGAATCCCAGCCAGCCATCAAGTCCAGAATAACTTGATTATCCCCAATGACTAGCTCTCCTATTATCCTTTCTACAGTGGACAAGGCAAGAGAGTCTATATGCTGAACGAATCGATCAGTAGCATAGAATATAGAGTCATCTGATTCGTCCAACCTGGAAAAAGAATCATCACTTTTCATCCTACGCCTCCAGGGCCTTGAGGGCCTTAGGTATAGTATCTTTGGGACTGACCTTGTACCAGGTCTGCACCACGTTCCCCTCCTCGTCCAGGAGCAGAGCGGAGCGGATGATGCCCTCATACTTCTTGCCATACATCGATTTCTCTCCCCAGACTCCGTAGGTTTTTGCCACCTTGTTGTCCTGGTCGGAGAGCAAGGAAAAACCAAGGTCGTACTTGTCAGCGAATTTTTTCTGCTTACCCGGCGCATCCGGACTGATTCCAATAACGTCGACCCCAAGATCTGCCAGTTGCTCCTTGGCGTCTCTCACATTGCACGCCTGTTTGGTGCAACCAGGCGTGTCCGCTTTCGGGTAAAAGTAGAGAAGAAGTTTCCTCCCTTTGAAATCCTGGAGGTTCACCTCCTTTTCATCCTGATCAGAAAGCTTGAAGTTAGGGGCCTTATCTCCTGAATGTAATTTGGCCATATGATCATCTCCCTGCAAACAAACGTTCGAAAAATGCTATTGAAAAATAATCAGACTACTCTTTTTGTCAATACGGAGGCAAAGAGGGGCACTCAATAAACCACTAGAGTAAGCCTTGCGAGAACCACCCAGAGAAACATTCCGCACTCTTTGTAAACGGGAGAGCGGGGCGGTTTAGATCCTTTTCCCATATCTTCGAATGTTGAGAAAATCCACCTACTAAGTTGCAAAGTGCTACTGAAATGGTGGTTTTTCGTATTGAAAAAGGTTCTATTAAAGTTAGGCTCTTGGAATTAGGTCTGCACAATGTCGTGCCGGATTAGAGTCTTCGTAAGACTCAAAGGGGTATATCATGCTTGATGCAACTACCATAGAGAAGTTCAAGGCGAGCCTTCGGGGCGAGCTTATCCAACCCAGCGATGAGGGCTACGATGACGCCCGTAAGGTCTGGAACGGTATGTTCGACCGAAAACCTGCAATTATCGTACGATGTGTGAGTACAAGCGACGTTGTCAGCGCCGTAAATTTCGCCCGGGACGAAAGTCTCCTAATCTCAGTAAAAGGCGGCGGGCACCACGTGGCTGGCACTGCTGTGTGCAACGACGGCATGATGATCGACCTCTCGCACATGCGGCAGGTAACGGTGGATAAGCGAAATAAGACGGCCCGGGTGGACGGGGGCGCTCTATTGAGTGACGTTGACCACGAGACCCAGCTTCACGGTCTGGCCGTATCAGCGGGTATCGTCTCTCACACGGGCGTAGGCGGGCTTGCCTTGGGCGGAGGGTTCGGTTGGATCAGCCGCAAGCACGGCCTTTCTGTCGACAATTTGATCTCGGCCGAGGTCGTCACGGCGGAGGGCAACTTGGTCACAGCCAGCGCTGAGGAGAATTCGGACCTTTTCTGGGGTCTACGTGGAGGCGGTGGCAACTTCGGAGTTGTCACATCATTCGAGTTTAAGTGTGCGGAGATAGGCACCGAAGTCTATTCGGGCCTGATCATCAAGAAGTTCGAGGACGCCAAGAAGTACATGCAGTTCCACAGTGAATACCTCCGGAAACTACCAGACGAGATGACGGTGTGGATGGTGGTGCGTCACGCTCCCCCGCTACCGTTCCTACCGAATGAGATGCATGGGAAGATGGTAGTGGTGGTCCCGTTCGTGTGGCTGGGTGGGCAACAGGATGGTGAGAAACTCCTTAAACCAATTCGCGAGATCACAGAGTCGCATGGTGAGGCCATTGGCATGAACTCGTGGGTGGGCTGGCAATCCGGTTTCGATGGGCTCGTGGCTCATGGCGCCCGGAATTACTGGAAGTCGCACCACCTCCAGGAGCTCTCCGAAGGTTGCATCGACAAGATCATTGAGTTCGCCGGGAAAATGCCGAGCGACGAGTGTGAAGTGTTCATCCCGCACATGGAAGGGGCTCCAAGTCGGGTGCTGGAAAACGAGACGGCCTTTGCGCACCGCAAAACACCATTCGTTCTGAACATTCACACCCGGTGGCGGAACGCTTCCGACGATGAGAGGTGCCTGGCTTGGGCGAGGGATTTCCACAGCTCAACCCAGGATTACGCCAAGGGCGTCTATGTGAACTTTCTCAGCGATATGGGAGAGGAGCGAGCCAAGGAAGCTTACAAGCCCGAGGTCTGGAATCGCCTCGTAGAGCTAAAGAACAAGTACGACCCGCAAAATATGTTCCGACTGAATCATAACATTCCACCGAGTGTTTGAGCTGGAGACGGTGAGCAGTCAACTCCTGCAGAGCCGCCCCCAGTGTAGATTACATACTTAGATCCCCACTTTTCCCCTTGAGACCGATCTACAATATCTAGGTTTAAGCTTAGAAAATGCGGAGTCCGTGGCTCCGCTTTTTTTCTTCTCAACATCTTGTGCCTAAGCAGATCCTAGGGGAGTGTGAATTAAGGGATGTTATGTTTAGTCCTAGCGAACCAATAGGAAACTTTATATAGCTCGATCAAATCGCTCAAACCCATCCATACTGCCCACTCAGTCTCCCCGGTTGTCCACCTGTTGAGAAAATCCACATACTAAGGTGAAAAATACCACTAAAACGGTGGCTTTTCGTATTGAAAAAGGTTCTACTGGAGTTAACCTTTATGATGGCAGGATGCAACAATACCACGTATGTACCTATCTACATATTTGAGTCGGACTCACCACTATAGGGAGAAATTGAAAGAGAGGTTTCCATGCCATTCGTCGAAATAAAAGTGTTTGAGGATGAACTCTCCGAAGAACAGAAACATGAGATGATTCAAAAGATCACCGAGGTAGTGGTCTCTTTTGCAGGTGAGAATCTCCGTCAGGCTACCTGGGTCGTAGTCCAGGAGGTGAAAAGTGGCCATTGGGGAGTGGGAGGAAAACCACTGACTCTTAATGACATCAGGGCGATACAGGCCGGCAAGCCAGGATCTTAATGGTGAGCAGACCTTTTGCGATGCCATCTTTTGAATTTCCTCTTCGCTCGATGGGACTGGGAATTAGCACTCGTAAGTAAGGATAACAAGGAGGCTCAAAATGGCGTATCGACTGGAAGGAAAGCTATTAGAGGTTTGTACTTGCAACGTACTCTGTCCCTGCTGGGTCGGAGCGGACCCGGATAACGGTACCTGTGATGGGACATTATCGTGGCATATTGAGAAAGGGGAGATTCAGGGTGTAGATGTCTCGGGCCTTACCGTAGCCGTTCTTTGTCACATCCCTGGAAACATCCTAAAAGGTAACTGGCGCGCCGTTGTCTTTCTCGATGACCAAGCCTCATCACAGCAGGAAGAAGCAATCCTGAACGTATTCACCGGCAAACTGGGCGGTCCCGTCGCAGATTTTGCCAGTCTCATTGGCGAAGTAGTTGGAGTGGAACGGGTACCTATCACCTTCGAGGTGGAAGAAGGCAAAGGGAGGTTGCGACTTGGGTCTGCCGTTGCAGCCGACTTGGAACCCTTCCAAGGTGCCACTGGGAAATCCACAACCCTTCACGATTCTATCTTCACCACAATTCCCGGCTCACCGGCTTATGTGGGAAAGGCGCCCGTTTACAAAGCGACAAGCCCAGCTCTCGGCCTCAACATTGACCTACAGAATCACAACGCAGTTCAGGGTTCTTTCCTGATCGAGGGTTAAACGCTCTTTCACTGATTTTTTGCGGAAGGACTCTTACGTGAGGACGGCGGCTGGTAACAGAACTTTTCTGGCGATTATGGGGGCATTGATTCTCCTGGCCTGGCTTACGCTTTGGGCCTGGGAACACTCCCCCTACAGTCGCTACCTTCAACACGGACTGTGGGGGCAGACTAGTCATGCAGGTCTGAGCATGCACTCCCATGGGTTTTCTGTCATTCTTTATCTCGTTGGCTGGACATTGATGACAGTTGCCATGATGCTTCCGAGTACCCTTCCTCTGATCGAAATTTTTCGCCGTTTGACGATCAGGAAAAAGAACCACCTGCAACTCGTGGTTCTGGTTATCGCTGGCTATATCATTGTTTGGGCCGGCTTCGGCATTGTGGCCCATCTAGGCGACTGGGGCTTATATCAACTAATTGGCCGGGTTCCCTGGATTCAGTCCAATGGCTGGGTGCTTGGCGCTGGCATTCTTGTGTTGGCGGGGTGCTTCCAGTTTTCCTCTTTGAAATACCGCTGTCTGGACAAATGTCGGGCACCATTGAGCTTCGTCATGCAGTACTGGCGAGGAAGACGCAATCAATTGCACTCTCTTATGCTCGGGATACATCATGGAATTTTCTGCGTGGGTTGCTGCTGGGCGTTGATGCTTTTGATGTTTGTTGTTGGTACCGGAAGCGTTGGATGGATGCTGGCCCTTGGAGCAATGATGGCCCTTGAAAAAAATATGCCCTGGGGTCGTAAAATGAGTGCTCCACTCGGCGGTGTTCTCATAGGTTGGGGATTGCTAGTTCTCGTAAGTCAGTCTTGGCTTTGGGCTTAATAGAAAATCGAAATGAATGACCCTGCAGCAAGCTGCAGGGGATCGCACCTAATTCGAACAGTTTGAACGGTGAGTTCATTACTTGACGTGAAGCTCCATGACGTTTTGGAATCTCCTCACCAGGTAGTAGGTTTGCACCTCCACCCGCAAAAGAGCACAGGTGGGGGAACGGACAAATTCTTCCAACATGGGATGCTTGGTCAGGTAAATGGCAAGAACCTCATCTCTCTTGGAATCCACCACCTCTTTTGCTCTGCCGGTTGCGGTAACAGCTGCAGCTTGAGAAAAGTCAGAGTCCTGATTCGAGCGATTGTCGATCAACACAGTTACTCTGGCATCGGCCTCGATGTTGGCATACTTGCGAGTGGCGCGAGCTGTGGCAAAGTACAAGCTTTTTAGGTCGTCGCTGGCGGCAAAGGCTATGAGGTTGGCATAAGGCTGGCCCTTGTTTTGGGTGCCCAAAACTGCGAATTTTTGCGATACAAACAATTCTCTTATCAGCTGTTCCAGCTCCGATTCCTCACTCAAAAGAGTCTTTCTCTTGGAACCTGAACCAGTGATCTCATCCACCTCTCACCTCCACTAGATCCAACGTTTTTCCTTCAAAATCTTGAGTCCCTTAAGAGCGCTCGTTTCCTTATCCTTTATCTCCAGCATCAAATCAAAGTCCAATCCTCTGGTCTCTTGGAGAAACTTTTTGAAGCTTGCTGTGTTCAGCGTCTTTGCGTGCGATCCCGACCGTTGGCCTCTCTGCTGACTACTATAGTCTACCATGGGAATGCCATCTGATTCTTGCCAGGTACTGGCAGAAAGTTCCAAGCCTTGTCGCAATGTTTCACCGTTGTGGAGGCATTGGTGATGAAAGGCGTCAAAAAGTATGGGAATTCCAATTTTTTGATATACCGACAAACAATCCTCCAAACTATACGATCTGTCGTCGTTCTCGATCACCAACCTTCTTTTGAGCGACGTGCTCAAAGCGTTGTATCTGGCAATAAACCTATCGATGGCGGAGCTTTTGTCGCCATATACTCCGCCCAGATGAATCTGAATTTTTGCCGTTCCATCGAGTTCCATTTCATCCAACACAGTGCAATGGTATTCCAGCTCTCTGATGCTTGCCTCAACAACATCGTCTTTGAGCGCATTGATGATTACAAATTGATCAGGATGCATGGAGATCCTTATGTTGTGCTCTTTTATGAACGCGCCGACTTTTCTGAAGTGTCCACTGAAATGACCGGCCCAGTCATAGGTGCAAACGGGATGTGAGGCGAACGGGACCAGGTCGGAACTTATTCGAAAAAAGAAGAAACCATTCTGAACATTGTACCGCAAGATCTTGAGCAGACAATCCAAATTGTTTTCCACCTTCTCGACTAGGCGTTCTTCTGTGTAGGAGGCGAGTCTGAAGGTGGAATTGCTTGTGCAACCAATTCCTCGATTTATGCAGGGATATCCGATTCTCATCATAATCCTCAGTGAGTTAGCTTTTGATAACTAACTCAGAGAATATAGTGCTGAAATGGTCAACTTACAATGGCCCATTGAGGTAAAGTTCGCTGGATCAGTAAAAATTTGATTGACCCATGGGGAGGGGAATGTAATAATTTTCTGTAGCAAAAAAATCAGCCAGCCTTGACTGGCGAAAAGCGAGTACTTAGCATTACTCACAATAATCAAAATGTTGCATTCGCAATATTTTTCCACTACTAACAAACAAACCAAAATGGAAGGAGGGGAGTAGCTATGGCAGAGCCAACAAAAAGTTCACTTGTTTATGTTTACGACAAGGAAGGGAATGCTTACATCTGTGACATGGATGATTTGCGAGATGCCTCAACCGTAAGCGATGAGGAGAAAGCTTCCTGTACCGATCTGGATCGGGGCGGGTTTAGCAGAAACGAATAAGTTTTTAAAAATTCTCCCTTTAACAAAATTAGGCGAGTGATAGCTCACTCGCCTTTTTTGTCGCCAACCTCTAGGCAAGGATTTCCGCTCATAGAGATTTTTTTGCCAACCAAATACCTTAACGGACTTTCCTTGACACGTCATTTCCTTGACATGAATCTTCCAGTGATTATCAGACCGTAGCGAAAATTTAATCGCCGGCAGGACGAGCAAAACAAAAGATAGGAAATTTTGACAAGAAGATGAAAATTAAACAATCAGATAGGGTTCCCATAGCCAAGAAACTGGCCTATGCGGCTCCGGCATTTGCCCTAGCGATTGTGGGAATACCCGTTTACGTTTACATCCCCAAGTTTTACACTGACGTGGTGGGGGTAAACATCGCCATGCTGGGTTATTTGCTCCTAGCGGTGCGACTTTTCGACGCTGTGACCGACCCGGCAATAGGCTTTCTTTCCGACAGGACACAGACTCGCTTCGGCAGGCGCAGACCTTACATTGCCGCTGGGGTAATTTTTCTCTCACTGTCAATGTATTTTCTCTTCAATCCACCTGAAGCCTCTCCAGACTCCGAGACTATCTGGTTCGGGGTGACCATTTTCTGTTTGTTTCTTTTCTGGACAGCGATTGTGGTTCCTTACGAGTCTCTGGGGCCTGAGATCACCTTTGATTATGACGAAAGAACTACCCTGCTGGGCATGAGAGATGGAGCCCTGATTGCAGGCACTCTGGCGGCGGCAAGTTCACCGGCGGCAGTGGCCTGGGGCTTTGGCCTGCCGCCAACCGATGAAGGTGAGCGGGCCAAATTTTTCTGGATTGCTGTTCTCTATGCCCCTCTGTTGCTAGCCTTCTGTTGGTGGTGTGTGTTGGCGATCCGCGAAAGGCCACAACTTTTCCGAGGAGAGAAGCAAAGGCTGCTGCAAGGGCTGAAAGAAGTGTCACAAAACAAGCCCTTTGTAATTCTGCTGATTTCTTACATCGTAGCCGCCTTTGGCAGTAATCTACCTGCTACTTTGATTCTCTACTATGTGGAATATGTTCTCCAGTCCAAGTACGCTGATCTTTTCCTGCTCATTTACTTCGTTACCGGCGTCCTTTTTCTGCCTGCCTGGATTTATATGGCACGGAAGCTAGAGAAAAAGGTTACCTGGCTTACTGCCATGGCAATAAACACCGGCGCTTTTTTAGGGGTTTTTTTTCTCGGGCCTGGGGACGGACACATCTATGGAGTCCTGTGTTTTCTCTCGGGAATCGGCTTCGGTGCAACCCTCGCCATACCCTCTGCCATGCAGGCTGATGTTATCGACTATGATGAGCTTCTCTCAGGCCAGAGACGAGAGGGCCAATACATTGGCATATGGTCTATAACCAAAAAGCTTGCCGCTGCACTGGGAGTTGGCTTGGCGCTATCCATTTTGGGTGGAGTCGGTTATGAGCCCAACGTTGAGCAGTCAGAAAAGGTGCAATTAACTCTCAGAATCCTCTATGCATTGGTGCCCTCTCTGTGCAACATTGCTGCTTTTGTCATCGCCCTGGCATATCCTGTTAGCCGCAAGATTCATAAGGATATCCTGGCGGCCATCCAGGAGCGGCGCAGTGGAAATACGGTTACAGATCCTCTCCGTCCAAACCAGACACTCGGATAATGGATGGGGGGGGTGGAGCTTTAGCGAGAGGAGAAATGAATGGAGTTTTTATCTTCCATTTACGTTGCTAACCTCTTAGTGGTCATGACCTTGATGACCGGGGTGTGGCTGGTGAGTTTGACTAAACAAGATGCCAGCATAGTCGACGTGTTTTGGGGGCTGGGATTCGTTGTCGTTGCCTGGCTTACTTTCCTGCGACCGGATGGGTACCTGGGTCGAAAAATTTTGCTCACTGGGCTTATTACTCTCTGGGGACTGCGTTTGGCGATTTACATCTTTATTCGGAACTGGGGACACGGGGAGGATCGCCGCTACCAGGCTTGGAGAGCCCAACACGGCGCCCGGTTCTGGTGGGTTAGTCTATTCACCGTCTTCTGGCTTCAGGGTGGTCTTTTGTGGATAATTTCGCTGGTGGTGCAAGTAGGTGAGCTCTCGCCAGAGCCTGCCAGGCTCACCTGGCTTGATTTGCTCGGCACTTTGGTCTGCCTCTTTGGTTTCGCTTTCGAAGCCGTGGCCGACTGGCAACTGTACCGTTTCAAGGCCAATCCTGACAACAAAGGCAGAGTGATGAACAAGGGGCTGTGGGGTTACACCCGACACCCCAATTATTTTGGGGAGTCTCTGGTTTGGTGGGGACTGTTTCTTATCACTTTGGCCACACCGGGAAGCGGCTGGGTGGTGATAAGCCCGCTGCTTATAACCTTTCTCTTGCTGAAAGTCTCAGGCGTTACTCTGTTGGAAAAGACGATTGTAGATAGTCGGCCCGAATATGAGGAGTACATAAAGAGCACGAGCAGCTTCATTCCCTGGTTTTCAAAAAAGGAGAAGCCATGAGATTTGCCATTGAACTAGCAGAACGTGGCCTACTTCCAGATAGGCTCATCCGCTGGGGTATACGTGAATTGGACAAGAAAAGATTGCGCATGGAAGATCTGGGCGACACGGAAAAGCAACGGGAGGCATTAGCACGTTTCGTTGATGAACTCAGGAATAGTCCCATTGCAGTGCAAATAGACAAACCCAAGGAACAACATTACGAGGTCCCCCCAGCTTTTTTTGAAAAAGTCCTGGGCAAATGGATGAAATACAGCAGTTGCTATTGGCCCCAGGGAGTTAACTCTCTCGACGAGGCAGAAGAGGCAATGTTGGAGTTGACCTGTGACCGGGCCCAGATAGAGGATGGCATGGAAATACTAGAGCTCGGCAGTGGCTGGGGCTCCCTTTCTCGATGGCTGGCAGAGAAATACCCAAAGAGCCGGGTGGTAACGGTGTCCAATTCCCGACCGCAAGGGGAGTTCATCAAGGCGAGATGCGCAGCCTCGAACCTCGATAATTTAGAAGTGGTACGTGCTGATATGAATGATTTCGAAACTGATCAAACCTTCCACAGAATGGTATCTGTGGAGATGTTTGAACACATGCGCAACTGGGAAAAGCTTCTTGCTCGCATTTCCACCTGGCTGAAACCGGATGGAAAACTGTTTCTCCACATTTTCACCCACAGAAAATTTGCCTACATTTTCGAGGAAGAAGGTGAGGACAACTGGCTGGGGCGGTACTTTTTTACTGCTGGATTGATGCCTTCCCATGACCTGCTATTCAATTTTCAGCAAGATCTCGAGGTGGAAGACCACTGGCGGGTGAACGGAATGCACTACAAGAAGACAGCCGACGCCTGGCTGAGGAATCTCGACGGAAGGCAGAATCAGATCTTACCCATATTGGCAGAGACCTACGGCCAAAACCAGGCCGAACGCTGGTTGCAGCGGTGGCGCATTTTCTTTCTTGCCTGTTCAGAGCTCTGGGGCTATGGAAATGGCGAGGAATGGCTGGTTTCACACTACCGCATGACGAGGTAAAAAGGGGAAAGCCCCATGAGTCTACAAAGCTAAGTCGTACATAACAAGTCTCATTAGGAGAGGTTTCAGGTTTCAGCCTTCGCCTTAGATTCTTATTTTTTTCTGACACCTGACACCTGAAACCTTTTTAAAGTATTTGCCTGGCAACGAGAAAGCCGCCGGCTGAAACAAGGCCACAAAGTACCATTCCCCAAAGGATATCAACCACCACAATCTTCACCGGCCAGTCTTTGAGGGTAGCCAGATTAGTGAGATCATAGGTTGCGTAGGTGAACAAACCGTAAAGTATACCGAGGATGACGGTTCGAGCAAACGAACCTCCATCGATTCCAGGTAAGAGGGCGAAGATCAGTATTCCCAGAATGTAAAGGGAATAGAATATGAAGGCAGCAGCCCAGTTGACCCGTTCTCTGAAAAAACGCCCTAGATGTCTATTGTAGAAGCCCTTGGCAACTACACCCAACCAAAGAATGTCAATTGCGAAGAAGAACAGAGCAGTTATTATGTAAAGCTGAATAAGTTCAGTGGCAGTCATAAGCTCTCCTTGGATAACCAATATTTTACCTTCGAAAGTCACGTGCCCATGTTTTAAACAGTGCTGGATTCCCGCCTCCGCGGGAATGACGGAAGAGGCAGGTCAGCTAGCTCTCGTAGGAATAGGTTATTGTGACTTCTTTATGTTTGCCTTGGATGTCTTCTAAGTTGGAAACACCTTTGTAGCGTAGGAGATGGCGCGTTCTCAAATCATATTCCACATCAATATGGGGCGCGAACAGCCTGAGCAACCAATTGTCCACTTCCAGACGGATAAAGATGGTATCATCTTCAATTTTTTGCTTGCTAATTCTGAATTCATATTGATCCAGACGGGAAGGCAAAACCATCAGCACCTGAAAAATCTCCCCTTGGGCTATTTGTTCGAGGTTGTGGACGATAAATTGGTGAAAACCCTGGCCTACTATTTGATTGTCTTCTTTGACAAGATACTTGTCCTCGAGGGGTGCTTCCGGGCTTTGCTTTCGAAAAAGCCAAATCCTGTCCAGCCCCACTTTCGCACCATCCTGGTATTGGGCACGTCTGTCCAGGAAATCATAGCTCCCAAACTGGGAACCAAAAGAATATTCTGAAACTAACTCTCCAATTTTGTTTTGATTGGCATCGTAATAAATTGTTTGGCTTTCGCTCACCTTGCCGTCTATGTAGGTAACAGTGTGATACTCAGAGTATTCAAGGGAGCCCTCAGAATTTACTGCTTTGCCAAAAAATAGTTCTCCCTGTGCTTCGGTTCCAGAGCTACCGAGACTAAAGGCCAGGACAGAGAAGAGAGCTACAACAAACTGGGTTGATTTTCTTTTTGACACGGAAACGTCCTTGCGGAGCATATTCAAAATCTCCCCTTTTATGTACAATAAAATATTTTCCCCTCCCCTAGCGGGAGGGGATTAAAGATATATGACTTCTCTTCTGGTAATGCCTCCAGGAAAATGCGGTTCAGTAAAGTTGCCGCAAGATAAGGCTTAAAATGGCGATGTCAAATGGGAGGACAAGGTTGTAGGATTAACCTACCATTCTACTCTATTGTTATTGGTATTGTTTACTTGATAATCCGACCTATTTTTAAAATGGTAATTCAATTTTCCATGCACTAACGAAGGTGAGAAGAAAGAAGATGAATAAATCGAGTCTTTATTTCTTGAAAGCATTTTTTACTGTTACTCTTATGGCCATGCTTTACGTAACAATTACTGCGACCAATAATCAAAATATTTTCGAAGCCGTGGGAACTATCTGGCCCAATTGGTGGTTCAGGGCAACCCTGATTGATGCCTACTTAGGATTCCTGACCTTCTACGTCTGGGTGGCCTACAAAGAACTACACCTGTGGCGCAAAATACTCTGGTTTGTTCTGATCATGCTTTTGGGAAATTTGGCAATTTCCTCATACATGCTGCTCGAACTCTATAAACTTCGAGTAGGCGATACTTTTGCAATCTTGCTTACGAGGCGCAATGGAAAATGATCACAGGTTTTTTTACAGGAAAATAGTTGAGCCTGTAGTTGCACTAATCAAACAGGGTATTTCTCCCGAGAGAATCTCCCTAGGCATGGCCGGCGGAATTATTCTTGGGGTATTCCCGGCTTTGGGCGCTACCACCATTTTATGCGGGCTTGCAGCGATTATTTTTCGACTGAATCTGCCGGCCACTCAGCTGGCAAACTACTTGGTCTATCCCTTACAAATCATGCTCATCATTCCTTTTTTTCATCTTGGTGGGCTATTATTTCAGGTGGAACCCCCTCCTCTTTCTGCTCAAGAGCTCATAACCTTATTGCGCTCCGATCTGTTGGGTACTATCAGCTCTTACTGGAGCGCCACCCTACGCGCCATTGTGGCCTGGCTGCTGTTTGGCCTGCCAACTTTCTTAATCTCGCATTTCAGTCTTCTTCGGCTTATAAAGACACTTGAATTTGCCGGCACTGGTGCAAAGAGGTAAGACGCGCAATCACTTGGAGCAAAACCCCAAAGAACGTCATTATTCCCTGAGACCAGATGATGCGGTTAGGTAACAAGGGGTGTTAATAGTGGTGGGCGGCGGCAAAGGGGTTTGGTAAGCAGCATCTGTACGTCCCCCAGGTATCGCTCGGTAAAACCGGCCTCGCAGTAACAAAGATAATAATCCCACATGCGAATGAAGGTCTCTGGATAGCCCAAACTGCGCACTTTGTCTATGTTGATAAAGAACCTTTGCCTCCAGGTGCGGAGAGTCCTGGCATAGTGAGGAGTGATATCCTCCAGGTGAAAAATCTTTAAGTCGCTGGCGCGGGCAAGGGATCTGCTCATGGCCGCAATGGAAGGTATGCAGCTTCCCGGAAAGATATACCGCTTGATGAAGTCCACACTTCGTCTATGCCGGTCAAAAAACTGGTCGGCAATCGTTATTGCCTGAAGGAGCATGGTGCCGTCTTGGTGCAGAAGTTTGCTGCAAGAGCGGAAAAAGGTGTCCAAATACTTGTGGCCCACGGCTTCTATCATTTCTATGGAGACCAATTTGTCGTACTTCCCTCTCAGATCCCGATAATCCTCTAAAAGCAATTCTACCTTGTTACCCACTCCGGCCTCGGCAATTCGTTCTTTTGCCAGATCATATTGGGCCGAGGAAATTGTGGTTGTGGTTATGCGGCAACCATAATTTTTGGCTGCGTAGATAGCGAAACCTCCCCAGCCAGAGCCAATTTCAACTATGTGGTCTCGGGAGGATACATCCAGCTTCTGGCAGATACGAGCGTATTTGGCCATGGAAGCCTGTTCGAGGGTGCTGTCCTCGCCCTCGAATATGCCGCAGGAATAGGTAAGTGTCTCATCGAGAAAGAGTTCATAGAAATCGTTTCCCAGGTCGTAGTGGGCAGCGATGTTGCAGCGGCTTCCTTGTTTTGTGTTGCTCCGGAAATAATGAAAAATCAGATGGAGAGGGGTGGTTAGCCAGGCCAGACCCTTTTCCATTCCCTTCAGCACTTCTCGATTCAAGATGATGATGCGCACCACCGTGGTCAAGTCGTCGGTTGACCACTGGCCTGCCATGAAAGCCTCACTGGCGCCAATACTGCCGCCAAACACTATAGAACTGTAGAAGCGGCTGTGGTGAACGGTGATGGTGGCTTCAAGGGGAAACCTGTCGCTTTTTTCACCGAAAACTCGCCGGGCTGTGCCGTCGATTATGGTGAGTTTTCCCCACCGCAGACCACGGAGGAGAGAAAAAAGTAATTTCTTGGCGAGTTCGTCAAACCGACTTGGTTTAGTCTCCTCGATAGCACATGCCTTCGCAGGCACAATGGAGTCACTCATGATCTACTCTCTTTTTTCTGGGTGGACGTAAAAAGGCGTCCCCTTGGACCATAATCTGAGGGCCTGGAGATAAATCATAGTGGTGACCTTGAGGGTCATGAGGGGATAGGCTAGTAAGACTCTGTTCAAGGCATAGCTGTCAATCTCCCTTCGATTCAGGGTCAAGGTGGCATCGAATAGCTTTTTCCCCTTTTCAGAGTTGTTCATGTGCACAGTCAATGATGTGCCGGGTTTTCTAAATCTCCAGTCGTACCAAATATCCATGTCCATAAAAGGCGAAATGTGGAAATTCTTATTGAATTGGTAGCGCTTCCAACCTCTCATGGGATGCTCATTCAGATCCTCACCAAGGACGTAGCAATATTCTTCACCCCACGGCGTGTTGTGAATCTCAGCCACTATGGTCTCCACCTCCTCGTCGGATTCATCATAACAGTAATAGAAACTCACAGGATTGAAGCAGTAGCCGAAGTAGCGCAAGTGAGTGAGCAGACGAATGGACCCCTTTGGCCTTTTTTGCAATCGACCTTCCACAAGGTCACGGACAGCTTGCTGGAGTGGAACTCGCGGATCGCCCAAGTGATCCCGACGGCGCAGATAAGCCAGATTAACCCGATCGTGTGACCAGAAAATAGTATTACGGAACAGTTCCGGCAGTTCCTCCAGGTCGAGGAACATAAAAAAAATGCGATAGCGAAATGAGTTCTCCACTGGTCGGAAGCGACGGTGGCGGACATGACCCTCGTAGATGCAGCTATTCATGTTTACAAGGTTTTCCCAAAATGTTCACCCACAGCCAGAGCGCTGTTGACGCCGTCTTCGTGGAAGCCATAGCCCCAGTAGGCCCCACAGAAATAGGTGCGATTGACACCGTTTATCTCCAGGCGACGCTTTTGGGCCATAGGCCCCCGGGGAGAGTAAACGGGATGGTGGTAGTCGAACTCTCTGACGATCTTGCTCCGATCAACAATATCGGGACGATTCAGGGTTACGCAAAAATCGACTGGAGAAGTGAGACTTTGAAGCATGTTCATGTAGTAGGTCACAGCCACTCTCCCCAAGTCCTCTCGGGGAATATGGTAGTTCCAGCTTGCCCAGGCGGCTTTTCTTTTGGGCAGCAGGGAGGAGTCCGTATGCAAGATCGCTAGATTGTCCTGATAGGGAATGGCTTCCAGTATCTCCCTTTCCGCATTTGAAGGATCGGCCAGCATGGCAAGGGCCTGATCACTGTGGGCTGCTATTACAACCTGATCGAATCTTTCAACCTCGCCGTTGCGTGGGGTCACTTCTACATGGTCAGGGTGACGTTTAATGGACTCCACAGGACAACTGAGCCGCACCTTGTCCTTGTAAGACCCGGTAAGAGGTTCAACGTAACTTTTTGAACCACCTTTGATTACCTGCCACTGGGGCTGGTCTTTTACTTTAAGGAATCCGTGGTTGTTGAAAAACTGGACAAAGTAATGGGCCGGAAACTCATTGAATTGCTTTGGGTCTGCCGACCAGATTGCCTCCCCCATGGGTATGATGAAATGATGGATAAAGGTCTGGGAGTATCCCTTTCCCTCCAGATAACCTCCGAGGGTGGTTTCGTAGTCGTCGGCCTGCAATAGCTCTTGAGCCTCCCGGCGAAAACGAAATGCCTCAACAAGCATGCGATAAAAAGAAGGCCGTAGCAGGTTGCGCCTTTGGGCGAAGAGAGAGTTAAGGCTGGTTGGGCAGTACTCCAGATCTGTTTTTTCGCTCTGGACGCTGAAGCTCATGTTGGAAGGCTGCCAGGCCACACCCAGCTGCTTCATCAGTTTTACGAAGTTGGGATAGGTGTGCTCATTAAAAACGATGAAACCACTGTCAACAGGGTAGCTCGCACCATCGAGTTCGACATCGATGGTGTTGGTGTGCCCGCCGATATAGTCGTTGGCCTCGAAAACCACGAGATCGTGGTCCTGGCAGAGGAGATAACCGGCAACCATTCCTGAAATGCCGGTACCCACAATAGCGATTTTCATGGCACCTCTCTCCTTGTCTAATCCTCGGCAATCTACAAGCTACATTCTGCAAACTGAAATCAAAGAAGTCAGTAATCAACGGTCAGGGGTAAACGGAAAATCGTTAAAACCGTTCAAGTCGTTCAAACCGTAGAAACCGTAGAAGCCTTCACGGCAGTTCATAAGGACAGATCATCAGTATAACGAATAACTAATAACGGATACCCATACTGCCAGCTGCCCGCTAGCCCTGAGCATGTCGAAGGGCTGCCGCCTGCCTGCTGGCTTTTTTGGGTGGTGCCCCGGAATTCAGCCACTCAACCGCCCTCCGTATGCCAGCCAGGGTGAGATCTTCCATGGGAAAGATCTCGCCTATTTGGAAAATAGTTTGGCTCTCCCGGGGCCATCGATGTCGGGGGATGGGGTTGAGCCACACACTGTGACCGAAGTAGTCGCGAACTTGCCAGAGCCAGTCCCGTCCGGGCACTCTCACCTTGGAGAAATAATCGATGGCGCCATCAGAGAGCATGAGCTCGGCCGGGGCCATGTTGGCGTCACCTATGATGATCACCCGGGTTTCAGGGTCCCGTCTCAACATCTGGTAAATGGGGTAAGGGGTCAAACGCTGAGCATCACTATAGACGCAGCCGTATATGCAGTTGTGAAAATAGTAGTAGTCCAGGTCCTTGAACTGGTCGCGCATGAGACCAAAGATCAGCTTTACCAGGTCCAAATAGGGTCGCATGGAGGCGCCACCATTGTCCAGCAAAACCATCAGCTGAATGCGATCTCTTAGTTCTCTTGTAAATACCAGATCGATCTCCCCGCCGTTCTTGCAAGTTTGATCTATGGTTGCATCAACGTCTAGTTCGGTGGGCGGACCTGCCGGGGCCATGTGTTTGAGTGCCCCCAGGACCTGGCGGAGATTCTCGGCTCGAAGAGTGGCACTAGCAGCGTAATCCAGATAGCGGCGAGACTCTATGACCTTCAGGGCTGACCCGTGGAGGGAGTCACCCTCAACCCGGATGCCTTCCTGTTCTGCCCCTGTGTGGCCGAAGGGAGAGGTACCTCCGGTGCCCACCCAGGTGTGGCCACCACGGTGTTTTTCTCGCTGCTCCATGGCCACTTCCCAAAATCTTTGAAGCAACTCTGTCAGAGAGAGCTTCTCCAGGGCGTCATCAGCAAGGGTCCCTTTCGCGAGCTCTTCTTCCAGCCAGCGGCTGAAATCTTTTTCTACCCACGCCTGGAGAGAGAATCGGGGAATAGAGTCACCCTCACCACCGAGAAAATAGGCGGCAAAGGCCTGCTCAAAAACGTCAAAGTGTTCAACTTTCTTAACAAAGATTAAACGCATCAAAATGAACAGTCGGTCCAGGTCGGGGGCAAGTCCCTTCTCTAGAGCCCGATAGAATTCAAGCACGTATTTCAGACTTACCGGAATGCCCTGGTCACGCAACTGATAAAAGAAAGGAAGGAACATCTTCGCCTCTAACTTTTTTCTTTTTTGTGATGGAGTAAATCCTGAGTACGCTTTAGCAGGGTTCCAAGGAAAGGAACTGTATCTGGAGAAAGTGGTGGTTTCACCCCGTCGAGTTGTAGGGCGCCGAGCCAATCTAGCAGTTCTGCTGTGGCGGGTGGTTTCTCAAATCCCTGTTCCCGCAACTGATAAAAGACTGCGAGGGCCGAATCCATCAAGGGTGCCGGAATTTCAGGGTAGTGCAGCCGGACAATGCGGCTCATTTCCTCCATGTCCGGAAAGGGGATATGATGACAGTAGCAGCGCCGGAGAAAAGGATCGGAGAGCTCTCTCTTGGCGTTACTGGTGATAACGGTGACCGGCATATATTTCGCCTTCACCTTATGGTTTATCTCGCGAATAATGAAAGATCCGTCTTCGAGCACGTCCAATAAGTTGTCTTGAGTGTCTGAGTCAGTCTTGTCAATTTCGTCCAGCAGAAGAACACGCCTGTCGTCGGCCATAAAAGCTCGTCCTATGGGGCCGAAGCTCAAATAATCCCAAATATTGTTAACATCTCTGCCGCTTTCTTCGGTGCCAAAGCGGGAGTCATTGAGACGCAAGACCGTATCATAGACGTAACAGAGCTCTTCTCCTTTGAAAGTTGACTTGCAGCGAGCCTCTTCCAGAGTCAAGTCCAGAGCCCGTGAAATCTGGAAGGCCAGTTGAGTCTTGCCGGTTCCGGCTTCACCAGTGACCAACAAGGGTTTCTCCATGGCCATGGCAATGTTAACAATCTCTTTGAGTTCCGGATTGAGGTAATACTTGTCGGTGCCGTGAAACTGCATTCATCCCTCTCTTTACATTTTTTATCATGTTTTCCAAAGGTTAAGGTAATTCTATCGAATTGAAAGGAAAAATGCAATTCACTTACCTGTTTTTCAGATTGCCAGTATCAACCTACACCCTTATATTTAGTCAAGGAATAAGTCGTCAGGAGAAAAGGTAGTGCCAGAAGGAAGGGGAGGGCGTTACATGGCAAAGATACATATAGGGGATCAAGCGTACGTTATGCCCATGGCCACCACAATCCTTGGCTGTCGCCTAAACGACCGTCCTAACTTCATGGCCCTAGGTTGGCTCACCAGGGTCAACTTCAAGCCGCCCATGCTCGGGGTTGCGGTAAACCAGGGTCATGCCTCCCATGGGGCAATCGTGGATACGGGAGAATTCAGTGTCAACTTTCCCACTATTGAGATGGTGGAAATAACTGATTACGTTGGTCTGGTATCAGGGAAACGGGTAGATAAATCGGACCTTTTCAATCTCTTCTACGGCGAACTAAAGAATGCTCCCATGATCAGTGAATGTCCACTTACGGTGGAGTGCAAACTGGTGAAAACGGTTGAATTGCCCACTAACTCTTTCTTTATCGGCGAGATTGTGGCGGCCTACTCCGAAGAGCGGTTTCTCACAGACGGCGTGCCGGACATCAAGAAAATTAAACCCTTTTTGCTTACCATGCCGGATAATGGATACTGGTCGGTAGGTGAATTGATCGGCCGTGCCTGGAGCGCCGGCAAGTCAATGCGAAAACAACTCACATAACAGACCCCGGGCCACGATGAGAAGTTTGGTCAGTTTATAAAGAAATAAAGGGAGGTTAGGGAGGATTTTGCGGGAGTGCCGCATTGACCTGTGCTCGAGTCACATCTGAAAACTAACTGAATCCCCGCCAGGAGCTAGATATGAAGCTTCTCTCTTCTTACCAATTGGGCCCCTACGAACTAAAGAACCGCATGGTCATGGCGCCGATGACGCGAAACCGTGCCGGCAGAGGAAATGCGCCTCAGCCCATGAATGCCCTATACTACGCGCAACGGGCCGGGGCTGGCCTCATCATTACAGAGGCCGCCCAGGTGTCACCCCAGGGGTTGGGCTACCCTGACATGCCGGGAATTTATTCGCCTGAGCAGATTGCAGGTTGGAGGCTTGTAACCGATTTAGTTCATAAACGAGGAGGAGTTATTTTTCTGCAACTCTTTCACTGCGGACGTATTTCCCACCCTTCCCTTCAGCCTGGCGGGGCAACTCCGGTTGCTCCCTCAGCCATCAAACCCAAGGGGGACGCCATGACCTACCAGGGTCCCCGTCCTTTTGTTGAGCCGCGAGCCTTAAAGACAGAGGAGATTCCTGAAATTATAAAGCAGTTTCGCCGGGGGACAGAAAATGCCCGCGAGGCTGGCTTTGACGGTGTTGAGCTACATGCAGCCAACGGCTATCTTATCGATCAGTTTCTCCGCGATGGTACGAATCAGAGGAGGGACCAGTACGGTGGTGAGGTGAACAATCGCGCCCGTTTTTTGCTTGAAGTGACAGAGGCAGTGATTAATGTCATGGGAGACGGGCGGGTAGGAGTTCACATTTCGCCAGAGAACCCTTTTAACGACATGTACGATTCAAACTCGGAATCACTTTTCAGCCACCTTGCCGAAGGCCTGAACCGCTTCCCCTTGGCATATCTGCATGTTGTAGAGATCGATCTTTCCAATTCCGCAGCCTTCAATGGTGCTTTGAATCCCATTACCCAGAAAGTGCGGGGAATTTTTAAGGGTACCTACATGACCAACGGGGGATACGACCGGAGTATGGCAGAGAGGGTGCTGGAAAGAGGCGACGCCGATCTTGTCTCTTTTGGCCGTCTATTCCTGGCAAATCCCGATCTTCCAGAGCGGTTCAGCAAAGATGCACCCCTGAATGAACCAGATCCCAACACTTTTTACGGAGGAGATGAGAAAGGCTACACAGATTATCCTTTTGTCGCCTTTGCAAAATAACCCATCTGCTATTCGATCGCCCGAAAGACATGGTGGTCTCAATTACCTGAAAATTAGCTGCAAAAACACGACAGAACCTTGACCATGCATTTTTTTCTTTACCTAAATAAAAAAAAGCATCATAATTACCCGTCATTTTACTCAACAATATAAAGATGCAGTGATTTCAATAGTATATTCAGAGCAAAGAATCCTGACCCAAAGGACCAGGTTTTAAATGTTGAATAAAATAAGTACTGACTGTAGTTGAGAGCGTAGAGATGGCCCTTTCAGAAAAAACCAGAGAACATTTGCGCACCTTACTGGAAGGTATGCGCCAGGAAATGCTCGACGAGGTTAAAGTCCAAAATGACAGGGCCCGTAGTGAGGAGTACGTGGGAGACCTAGGTGATTATGCAACTTCAGATATGGTTGCAGAGTATGCGCACCTCTTTGGTGAGAGATTGAGACGGCGACTTATATTAATTGAAGAGGCCCTGGATGCCATTGAAAACGGCGATTACGGCTTGTGTGAAGAGTGTGAAGAACCAATCAGCGAGAAACGCTTGCAGTTGATGCCCTTTGCCCGGTTCTGTGTTCGCTGCCAGTCAGAATTGGAGCGGCGCGCCAAAATGCGGGGCGAAACTTTTACGGACTTGAACCACATAGGATATCGTTTTCCAGAAGAACCGGAGTATGATTAGACTATGAGCCTGACTGTATTTTAGCCCTATTTATACATAAAAGGTCTGGAGGAGATTTGATGAGCGAGCACGTATGTCGAGGGGATCATTCAGGTCATTTATGTGTTCTTGCCAGTTGCGGCAACTTCGACAAGATAAAGGAACTCACCAAAGAGCCCAACTATATATGTTTCAACTGTGGACGAGTAGCAATCTCCGGCGACTATCTCTGCAATCCCATGAAAAATGAATAATTGAGACTGTCCAACATTTTTTTAGAATGATAAATCAACCACGGATGACGCTGTGTTTTGAGTAGTTATCCCCAAAAGATTTTCGGTAAAAGCCTGTTTATTCCCTAGATTCCCGCTTTCGCGGGAATGACGATATTTAGCAATCTTAGCAATCGCCCGTCATCCGCGCGCAGGCGGGGATCCAGGTGCGTCATGCCTTCAATTCATCCAAAGACTGAATTATTGAACAGTCGCTAATCGGTGAATTCGGTAAAAAAATGCCGGTCCCCTTGCCAACTTATAGATAAATGTTTATCCTATACTGTAAGTAGGGTATAACCCTCCTTGTCTGTTAATACCCCCTCAGGCTAATGGCCCGGCCGAGGGGGTTCTTTTTAGAGCTCTTTACTGCAGCGGTTGCAGATATATTTTTCATCCCCTTGAATCTTGTCTTGGGTAATGACCTCTTCTTCGGGAATATGGGACAATTCTTCCTCTTTTAGACAGTCTCTACAGATGATCTCTCCTTTACTTGAATCAATGAGTCCGAGTATGTCATCCACGTCTATATTTGTCATGCCTTCGCCTCCCTCAGATCAATCAATAGGCCAGTTACCAGCGAGGTAATGGGTTTATCCGTGTCAGCAGGTGCATCTTTCGGGTATTTATCAAGTACTATCTAGACTTTTGTTTTATCCGTAAGCAGAATAGCCCGAAGCCCCATAGATTGTCAAACTAGCCTCCAATGGTGGGGGGCAACAAGGAGCTGCGATCAAAGAAAGGTAATCCTTGCTTTTTTCCCGTGTTTTCGCGAGTATGGTCTGCTTAAGGGAAAAGAATGTTTATGGGCAAAGGATTGCGGATTTCGGATGTGAGATGTGGGATGTGAATACTATGGTTATGGAAGGATGACAGTCTCAATGGAACAGATAAAGGCATTCGGCTTCGACCTTTTCAACACTCTCATTACTATGGAAATGGACGCACTCAAAGATGCGCTGTCCAGGCTTACCGGCAGTCTCAAAGGAAATGGTTTTGCTATCGAGCACACTGCTTTTGTAAAGGCCCACAGCGAAGCTGTCCTCGCGTTTCTGGAGCAGACGAGGCGAGACGGAAAGGAAAGCCACAATCGGTTTTGGATAAGCACTGCCCTAGCAAAGTTGGGCCATGACGTATCCCCGGACAGTCAATACATCTCAGAAGGCGTGGAAACATACTTTTCTGCCTTTATCCAATATGCCACACTCATTCCGGGAACCAAAGAGATGCTCACCACCTTGAAGCACGATTACCCTATTGGGTTGCTTTCCAATTTCACCCATCCGCCTGCTGCTACCAAAATCATCGCCGAACTGGGTCTGGATCACTTCTTTGACGTTGTTCTCATTTCCGGCGATCTAGGTTACCGCAAACCCCATCTTTCTGTGTTCGAAGCGCTCATTGACCAGTTAGGGGTGGAAAGTGAAGAGATCGCCTTTGTGGGGGATGATCCGGAGGCGGATGTGGAGGGTGCCTTACGAGCTGGCTTACAGCCGGTCTGGACAACCTATGTGCGAGATAACAACATTACCCCTGCTCCCGGAGTGGTGGGCAAAGGCCAAGGAGATCCGGACCCAACCATACCAAGGATTTCTCATTGGCAGGATTTGCTTGCACTGCTGCACAGACAATAGTGCTATTCCGGGCTAGGAGACGAGTGTTTTATTCAACATTGAAAACCTGGTCCTTAGGGCCAGGTCAGATCGCATAGAGCATAGCGCATGGCGCATAGCAAAAAAAAGAGTGAGCGGTAAATGGTGAACGGTGAACTGTCCTGGAGCCAGCGCATAATCTGTTTACCGTTCACCGTTTACTGTTCACCTCCCGCTCTGCGCTTGGCGCTTTGCGTCATGAGCCGGGTCCTTTGGGTCCGGATTCTTTACTAAGCATCCAAGGGTTTCAGTTGGAAAAGGTGGAGAACCATGGAAATGTATGAAGTCGGTCTGGTTCCTGGACCCGTTGCCATACCATCAGAGTTGAGAGCGGTCTTTCAGATCGACTATGGCAGCCCGGATTTGGAGGAAGAATTTTTTGCTCTCTACAGTGAATGCGCATCTCAGCTAGGAAAAATTCTGGCAACAAGAAATCGCGTGGCAATCCAGAGTGGTGAGGGGATGTTAGCCCTTTGGGGTGCACTCAAGAGTGTCCTCCGGCCGGGAGACAAAGTTCTTGCAGTGGCCAACGGTGTTTTTGGCTACGGCATCGGTGACATGGCTCGCCAGTTGGGAATGGCGGTGGATGTGGTTGGTTTCGGATATGACGAGGTTCCTGAACCACAACAAGTGCGTGACGCGGCGCAACGTTTTCGTCCTCGACTGATAACTGCAGTGCACTGCGAGACCCCGAGTGGCACACTTGCCCCTCTTCAAGAGATAGGGGAGATCTGCCGGGAGGTAGAAGCCCTCTTTTACGTTGATTTTGTCTCAAGCGGCGGTGGCGTGGAGGTGCGCGTTGACGACTGGTTCATCGATCTCGGCTTATTGGGAAGCCAGAAGGTGCTGAGCCTGCCTCCCGATCTTGCCATGGTGACGGTTAGCGAACATGCCTGGTCAGTTATAGAGGAGAATGCTTATGTTGGATACGATGCACTGGCTCCGTGGCGTGAAGGGATTGAGCACCAACTCTTACCCTACACCCATAACTGGCACGCCATGGCCGGGTTGCACCTGGCCACCAAGATGATTCTGGATGAGGGGTTGTCAGCAGTTTTCAGCCGTCATGCCAGAGTGGCAGCTTATTGTCGCAGCCGGCTGCGGGAAATGTCCGTTGAGCTATTTCCCGTGGAGGAGAAAATTTGTTCACCTACGGTAACAGCAGCCAAGGTGCCTGTAGGATGGACGTGGCCGGGCTTTGACAGGGCCCTGCGTGAGAGAGGGATGGCAGTTGGTGGGAGCTATGGTCCTTTGGCAGGTAAGGTTTTTCGCCTTGGTCACATGGGCAGCCAAGCAAGAGACGATCTAGTGGAAAAGGGAATGAATATTCTTGAAGAAGTTCTCAGGAGAGGTAGATAGTAAGATTTGTGCAAACAAACAGAGTAATTTGCTCTGAGACTGCGAATCCAGTACTAATTCAAGTTAGATATGAGATGTGGGATGTGAAATTTGGCATAGGGCATAGAGCAGAGGGTCAGAGGACAGATGACAGACGACAAAGGCTATTCTCCTTCGCTATGCGCTATGCGAATGGCTGACACCTGAGACCTGAAACCTTGAAAATTGCTTCTTGAGATATAGGACATTGGATCTCTGCGAAGATGTTGATTCCATGGCACATCCCACTGTAGTGAACGGTTATGGCGCAGAAAGATTATAAGGGACTGAAGCAGTATCTTGGATTGATACTCCTTTGTGTCGTTTTGTATATTCCTGGCTTAACCACCTTGCCACCAATTGATCGGGACGAGTCCCGGTTCGCTCAGGCCTCTCGTCAGATGCTGGAGAGCGGGGATTTTATTCGCATCCGTTTTCAAGCAAAACCTCGCCACAAGAAACCAATTGGTATCTATTGGCTTCAAGCTGCAAGTGCTGCGGTCACCGGTTCACCCAACCAGATTTGGCCTTATAGAATTCCCTCTGTGCTGGGAGCGCTGGTGGCGGTACTGCTCACCTTTGTTTTTGGCAAAAACCTGTTTGATCGGCAGACAGCTCTTTTCGGTGCGATTGTTACTGCCAGTACGCTGCTTTTAGTAGTGGAGGCGCATCAGGCCACCACCGATGCAGCCCTACTCGCCGCAGTCGTGGCAGCGCAAGGATCTCTGGGAACTCTATATGTGCGGAATCGCCATGGCCAAACCGTTGGCTTGGGTATGGCCCTCACATTCTGGACTGCTCAAGGCATCGGTATATTGTTGAAAGGACCGATAGTGCCGCTGGTGAGCTTGCTTACTATCCTTGCTCTCCTGGCGGTTGACAGAAGTGCGGTACACCTCCGGGGCTTGCGGTTGAAACTGGGAATTCCCTTGGTGGTCGTACTAGTTAGTCCTTGGGCAATCGCCATCACTAAGGCCACTGGCGGCACCTTTTTTGGCGATGCCATCCGATCAGACCTGTTGCCAAAACTGATCTCCGGCCACGAATCACACGGCTTTCCACCGGGTTATTATGTGCTTGTTGTTGCCTTGACCTTTTGGCCGGGGTCGTTGTTCCTTTGGCCGGCGTTGCGAAAGGCAATAAAGCTGCGATCTCGCATCGGAGAGCGGTTCTGTCTAGCATGGATAATACCGGCATGGATAACATTTGAACTCATTCCTACTAAGCTTCCCCATTACATCTTACCCCTTTTCCCTCCATTAGCTCTGGTTACAGCGCGTCTGATTCTGGCAACTACCACAGAGTATTGGAACCTTTCTCGCTGGTCCCTGGCGCGAGTTGGATTTATCCTCTGGATAATAGTCAGTTTAGCTCTGGCGGGAGCGATTGTGGCATTGCCGCTTTACCTCAACGGTCGCTTTGAAATGATCACACTCTGGCCCGCTTGCGCTGGCGTTCTTTTACTCATATTGCCTAGTTGGAATCTCTTTCGCGGAGCTTTGGTTGAGGCAGCAATGGGTGCCATACTCTTAGAGGCTCTCATGCTTGCCCCGACACTGCATGTTGTTTTGCCAAATGTAAATGAACTTTGGCTCAGTCGCAGCGTAGCGAAAGCGGCTGAGCGCTACAAGGGATCACCCGGTGACCCGAACCCGGTTATTGCAGCCGCTGGGTATCATGAGCCTAGCTTAGTGTTTCTTTGCGGAACCAAGACAAAATTGGTATCCGTTCAGGAGGCTGCTTTGCACCTGGAGCAGGACCCAAAGGGCCTCGTCGTTGTTAGAGAAAAGCTTGACCCCGCGTTCCACAAAGCACTTCGCAATTCCGTTGGCTCAGCTAGGCTATTGGAGAAGATGGAGGGCATTAACTATACAAAAGGTAAAAGGATAACGTTGTATCTCTATGGAAACTCACCATAACGGCAATGATTCCAGCCGAATTTCTTTCGATAAGGCAAAGAAATTACTATTAATCTCTTTCCCTATTGTAGTGTTGTTTTGTATTATCGGTTACTTCTTCATAGACTTGATTGTAGCTAAATACTGCGCATCAATTTTTGCGGATATCAAAATTAGAAGGATTCTAAAAGATATTTCTAAGCTGGGATTGGCAACATTTTACCTGCCTTTTGCGGCTATATCTTTTGTGTTTTTTAGATTTATCAAGAAAAAAAAAGTGTGGTCAAATCGAGGTTTATTTGTCTTTCTATCCATATCATTCTCAGGTATCCTAGTGATTATACTTAAATTTATTTTTGGAAGATACCGCCCAAGGATGTTTTTCAAAGAGCAACTGTATGGCTTTCAATTTTTCCAGCTGAAAGGCAAATTAACTTCTTTTCCATCTGGGCATGCCAGCACTATCGTTGCTTTAATGCTATCCTTGTATTTCATCAGTCCCAAATACAGGGCTATTTATTTTGCTATTGCTTTGGTAATTGTTATTAGCAGGGTGCTGGTGTGCCATCATTATTTAACTGACGTGGTTTTCGGTGGTTATGTGGCAGCGGTTACTACAGTGTGTCTCAAGTATTATATGGAAAAGAAGGGACTGCCGATTCAGGAGTAGAGAATCATATTTCTGTTTCCTCACGGAACAATGAGTCGGTTGACCTTCCGGTATAGGCTGGGCAGTGGAGATGGATCTTACAATAGTTGTCCCGGTGAGGGACGAAGAAGCAAATATAGCCCCTCTGATAGATGAAATATGTTCGTCTCTGGAAGGTCTCTTAGAGTATGAGATCATTTACGTTGATGACGGGAGTTCAGATAGAACCTGGGAAAACCTTGTCCAACTGAGTGAAACACTGTCTCAACTCAGGATTGTCCGGCACAACAGAAGTTTTGGCCAGAGCACTGCCATTCACACCGGGGTCAAAGCGGCGCGCTCTCCTTTAATTGCCACACTTGACGGAGACGGGCAGAACGACCCGGCTGACATACCCCGGTTGTTGGAGGTTTTCAACTCAGAGGACAGTCCGGTTGGTTTGAAACTCGTAACAGGCCACCGTCGAAAACGGCAGGACAGCTGGGTTAAGCGGGCTTCAGCACGGGTGGCCAATAGGGTAAGAGCCTTTCTTCTCAAAGACCGCACCCCGGATACGGGGTGTGGTCTCAAACTTTTCCCCCGAGATACATTTTTGGAGCTACCTTTTTTCGACCACATGCATCGTTTTCTTCCGGCACTGATTTTACGGAGCGGCGGAGCGGTGTTCTCAGTGGAAGTCAAGCACCGACCGCGAAAGCACGGACAGAGTCATTATGGTATTTGGGATCGTCTGTGGGTGGGGCTGGTAGACTTGGTAGGTGTTATGTGGCTACAAAGGCGGGGCAAGACTGCCGAGGTGGAGGAGGTAAAAAACTTTGAGCGCTGATTACCTTTGGTTGACCATAGGTTTTATAGGGCAGGCAGCGTTTGGCATGCGCTTTTTCGTTCAGTGGATTTACAGCGAGAGGCACGGCCGTAGCTTGATTCCCATCGCCTTCTGGTACTTGAGCCTCGCCGGCGGAGTCATTTTGTTCAGTTATGCCGTTCACAGGCGAGATCCAGTATTTATAGTGGGACAGTGCACCGGGGTTTTTATCTATGCCCGAAATCTCCATTTCATTTACCGGGAGCGAAGACAAAAGGCCAATGCGGGATAAGGAGCATGGGGTATAGGGCATGGAGCATGGAGCATGGAGTAAAACGAGACGGGCGAGATGGGAGGTCGGGCGAGAGGAGGATAAGAGATCAGAGGTCGGAGGTCAGGAGTCAAAGGGCAGACGACAGATGACAGACGGCAGCAAGTCAAATGGTCAATTTATCGACTAGGCAAATGGTTATGAATGGCCTCAATGACAAGTCAACGAGTCAACCATTTGACTGTTTGACCAAGTGACTAATTAACGAACTAACGGTTTCTAGACATTTTAGTCATTTCGAAGGTTGGATTAAGCCCAAAGGCCGAATCCACCAAAGAAGAGATTTAATACTTACCAGTAAGGGTATCTGTAAGGGTATCTATATGGGTAGGGATAGGGGTACCATGGATATATCCAAGGATCATAATAGGGATAATAAGGGCCCACATATTTTTCCTCATTGGGCCATAGATGAATCTCCTTTGCCTCAATGACCGGATAGCGATAGGTGAGACTTCCTAATTTCCGCTCCTCACTTCCCCTGACCTTGCCGCCAACGGTAATTCTCCGTTCTTTGCTGTAAACCACAGGGTCCAGGAATTCTTTACTCCATACCATAAAGCGCCCTTTGGACAGATCGGATGATTCGGGCCGGTTGAGCGAATCCAGCGGTGATTGCAGCACAGTAAGCCAGGAACCCTCGGGTTTATTTATAGTCTCCAGGATGTACCCACCGATAATGACCACGCGGCCCTTATAACTAGCAGTTCGTTTTTGCAGTGCTTCAAAGGGAATTGGCTCCCCAGCCTCTTTCCGCAACTGCTTGGAAATAGCAGGGGTACAGCCAGTGACTACACCCAGGACGAAGAACAACCAGAGGTATGCTACGAATGAAATTGCAGATCGCCCCATATATTTAACCCATCCACATTCAATTTTGCCTAGCAATTGGTGAATTATTATAACATGAACCCCCCAGCAAGCAGCAGGCAGTGTCGTTATCCGTTAAAGGTTATTCGTTATACGAGTGATTTGCCCCTATGACCTGCCGTCTATCGCAGAGGTCGGAAGTCGGAGATCAGAGATCAGCTTATACCTGACCTCAGACATCTGATATCTGACCTCTAAGTTCTACCTGCTGTCGCCTGTCATCTGTCCTCTGCCCTCTTTCTTCTGCCAGCTGCTAGCTGTATTTCCCCATGTCTCATGCCCTGCGTCGGCTCAATTGACTCTCCTCTCCACCATGCTTATGTTTGGCACAAAAACCACAGCATATAGGTAGGTTTTGTACTGAGCTAATCCGTGTTGTTCACGTAGCCTTCAGAATGTGTGAATAATACGGTCTAACATAGAAAACGAGGAGAGTATAATGTTTACACTTCCTGATTTACCATATGATTTTAATGCACTTGAACCTTACATTGATGCTAGAACCATGGAGATACACCATGGGAAGCATCATCAAGCATATATTGACAATTTAAACAAAGCCTTGGAAAAAGCTCCCGCTCTTCAAAGAAAAACCATTGAGCAAATTGTTGGCGACCTTAACAGTGCTCCTGAGGAGGTGCGCACAGCCATCCGTAATCACGGCGGAGGGCACTACAACCACAGTTTATTTTGGAAGGCTATGTCTCCTAGTGGTGGCGGGAGGCCAGCGGGGGAGCTTCTTGACAAAATAGATGCTTCCTTTGGCAGTTTTGAAGCCTTCAAAGAGAAATTCTCTCAGGCTGCAATAAGGCGTTTCGGCAGCGGTTGGGGCTGGTTGAGCCTTAATGGTAACGGAGGTCTGGTGGTACATAGCACTCCGAACCAGGACACACCTCTCATGGAGGGTTTCAAACCGATTCTGGGCATCGACGTATGGGAACATGCCTACTACCTCCTTTATCAGAACCGTCGTCCGGAGTATGTGAGCAGTTTCTGGAATGTAATTAACTGGGAGCAAGTGGGAAGAAACCTGAAGGAGGCAAGCTAAAAAGTCAGGGGGTCAGCTCTTAGCAGGGTTCGTTACCAATGGTCCCATGTAAAGGGTTGACCTCGATCCGCTACACTCATAAAACATCCGAAGTATCAATCATCTTTTTTCGTTCTGTGTCGGGACACTCCTCCAGTTCCCTAACGAGAGCAGCACTGTCAATGGACATCTGTCTGTCTGGGTACCGGCAAAGATACATTGCTTCCGGCTCCCTCATATTGGTGTCACCTGTGGAGGTTTTATATTCGTAACTGCCAAGCATCTTCGTTTTGGAGTAAGGACATCGCTCAGAATCGGCAGGGAAGGTTCTACCAAGGCAATATTTTCGAACGAACTCGAGCTCTTCCTTTAAGGTTCTAAGTATTCTCCCCACGTAGATCCTCTCCGTTCAAGTACCGTGCTCAATTCAACACTTTAGTTACGTAATAAGATGGAGATTGTGATTCTATTTTAGGTGATCCTTAGGATTTTCCCTCCAATTGCCTCACACATGGAGTCCAGGATTTCAGAGGTCTTTTGCAACCCTTACAACTAGGTTGGCCCTGTCTTATTTTGCAGTAACTATCAACCACGTAATCAAAGAGTCTCGCGTTCTTGATTGCTAGAGCTACTTCGTCTGCAATTGCTGAAAGGAGCTGCTTGTCTTCTTCGCTGAATCCACCATCGCCGATCTTGTTGATGGCCTCAACCACTCCAACCGTCTCATCTCCGGATATTAGTGGCGCCGCGAGAATGGACTCTGTTTTGAAACCGTGCTCTTCATCGATATTTCCATAAAAATCGGGGCTGTTTTGAGGGTCATTAACTATAAGGGCTTTACCCTCTCTCAGGGCCCGTCCGGCTATTCCTTTGTCAGCGGGAAAGCGCTCCGTTTGCAACTCTGCACCTGTCTCGCCTACTGCAGTATAGAATTCGAACTCGTTCGCTTCTTCATCATACAGCAGGATTGACCCCTCCTCTGACGGAAGTTCCGCGGTGACAATGCTTACGATAGTGGTGAGGAGTTCCTGCAAGTCGCCCACATAGCCTAATGCAGAGCTAACCGTTTGGTACAGTCTCAGAAAGCGGATTCTTTCAGCGTCTTGTTGGTGGCAGATGGTATTGTGCAGGATACTGGATATAATGGGGACAAAGGAGAACAGTGGGGATTCCCCACCTGTAAGGGACTGAATTGTTGCTGAATCGCTAACAAGAGCAAGAGTTCCCAAACCGCTGTTTTCAGCCCTTAAAGGAACTGCCACGAGGATAGTTTCTTCTGACTCGGGAACCCTTTGCAGGTCAACAGGGAGCATCTCCCCTTCTCTTAGGGAGAGAGCCCGTATTTCGTCTCTCGGCTCTGTTGGTTGGCTCTGTTTCAGGAAAGACTTTTGAATCTGTTTGAAGAGATCTTTTGGTACATTTTCTGTGTGCAGCGAAGGCTTTCTCGTGTTGGTTCCGTGCAATGAGAGCACGATCCCTGGTCCAGGGAAATGCTCTTTTAACCAGCTCACTATCCTCGCGCATTGTCTCTCAACATCGACTTCCGTTACCATCCCTGCCAGTTTCGCTATTAGTTGTGTATTCTCCAGGGTTGGTGCTTTTTGCATCATCATGGTTTTCCCTCCTTCGCTCTGGTCAATCCAGCCAGTCTATCCCGCTTGGTCATACTTGGCCTTCGACCAGCACAAAGAAAGCCCACACATAGAGAACTCTGGAAGGTTTTCCTGCCGCTAGTCTACTCGTTCAGATAAGCTATCGCAACCGAAAATGTTGACACTTTCTGTGAGAAAATTGTATTGGGTTGGCTTAACCCGGATATTCCATGAATTACCTGCTGCGACCACGGATATGGCCGTCCTTCCTGGCGTCCTCGGGTGTCAGCTCCTGCGACGTACCGTTCAGGTACGCCTCGGAACCAACACCCTGCGGTTGTCAGGTGGCACGCCCATCTCCATGGTCTCGCTATGGCAATGCATGAAATTCCGGGTTAAGGATGATGTCCGGCACAAATTATGGAAAGTTTGTAAGACAGGCAGGGAATCACATTACGCCGTATTTTTTTAGTTTCTTATGAAGGGTCCGCCGAGTAATTCCCAGTCGCCTTGCGGCTTCGCTCTTGTTGCCCCCCGCCGATTCGAGGGTGTTCAAAATGGTTAACTTCTCTACCTCCTCTAAGGGCAAATCGGCTGGAATTTCCTCCTTGGTCAACTCCGACTCTGGGAATTCGATCTCGCTTACAGAGAGGGGAAAATCCTTTTCTGAAATGTATTCGCTCCGGCAGAGAATGACGCCCCGTTCAACCGCGTTCATCAGTTCACGCACATTTCCCGGCCAGTTGTATCTCACCAGCCGATCCATGGCCTGCGGGGTGAAACCTTTAACCTGCTTGCGATTTTTTTCGGCAAAGGTCTCTAGGAAGTGCTGGGCCAAGAGAGGAACGTCTTCTCTTCTTTCTCTCAGGGGAGGCACAGCCAGAGTTACCACGTTCAATCGGTAGTAGAGATCTTCCCTGAATCCCCCCGCCTCGATCTCTTTTTTCAAATCTCTGTTCGTAGCTGCCATCAATCGGACATCTACCTTTAGGACCTCCTCACCGCCAACTCTCTGAATCTCTTTTTCTTGCAAAACTCGCAACAGTTTTGCCTGCATGGCGACTGACATCTCGCTGACTTCATCCAAAAAAATACTCCCACCATGAGCCAAGCGGAATCTGCCCTCCCTGCGGCGATCTGCGCCAGTAAATGCCCCCCTTTCATGGCCGAAAAGCTCGGACTCCAAAAGGGTCTCGGTAATGGCGGCGCAGTTGACCTGCACAAATGGCTTTTCTCTCCGTGGACTGTTTAAATGGATTGCGCTGGCAATGAGTTCCTTTCCTGTGCCAGACTCGCCGGTAATCAACACCGTTGCTTCGGTTGGAGCAACAAGAGCAACAGTATCGAGCAACTCCAGCATAACGCGACTGCGGCCTATGATCTCGCCGGTGTTGAAGCCGGATCCGAGCCGTTCTTTGAGGGCACGATTTTCTTCCTTGAGCCGGCTATGATCCATGGCCCTCTCAATGGCTAACTTGAGTTCGTCGAAATCCAGCGGCTTGCCGAGATAGTCGTACGCTCCCTTTTTTAGAGCTTCCACCGCCGTATCTACGGAAGAATAGGCGGTCATGATTATTATAGGGATGGCTGGATTGAATTTCTTTATCTCGGGTAGGGCCTCCAATCCAGACACCTCAACCATGCGAACATCCATTAAAACCAGGTCGTACGATTTTTCCTGTACTTTTTCGATGGCCCGTCTACCATCATCGGCTTCTTCAACAAAAAAGCCCCACCCGGCCAAAAGAGTACGTAGCATTGTGCGATGGGCCCGGTCGTCGTCAACTACCAACACGGTGCCCGATACCTTCCCTTCAACCACGATGTTGCTCCTTTTCCCCATCCGGCAAAGTTATGATTACAGTGGTTCCTTCATTTGCCTGGCTTCTCACCCTTATAGATCCACCATGGGCATCTATTATCTTGTGCACTATGGCAAGGCCAAGGCCGGTCCCGTCTGGTTTAGTTGTAAAGTAGGGGTCAAAGATACGCTCCTGAGCTGCCGTCTCTATGCCTCGGCCGTTGTCCGAGACGCTTATGGTGGTTAATTTCTTGGCATCATCCCTGGAAACATTGACCTGCAAAACGCCTCCTCCATCCATCGCTTGAATGGCATTGAGGTAAAGATTCAGTAATACCTGATTCATCCTGTCTGCATCCATGAAAGCCTCGGGAAGGCTCGCAGGAAGATCAGCTTTTACCTCAACTCCCTTGGTGCGAGCATCTCCTTCTATCAGCTTAAGAGAGTGCTGGATCAGATCATTTAGCCGCACAGGTTTGATCTTGAGAATACTGGGACGGGCAAATTCAAGCAGTTGCCCAATAACCCGGTCAAGTCTTTCCACTTCCTGAATCATAGTGGTGGCTGTGTCCCGGTCCTGGGGACTGTCCTGTAGTTTATCCCGGAAATAGGTGGCAAACCCCTTGACCGAACTCAACGGGTTCCTGATTTCATGGGCCACGCCTGCGGCAAGGCTTCCAAGTGATGCCAATCGCTTAGTTCTTTCCACCTCCTGCTGCAAGCGGCGAACCTCAACCAGGTCACGAAAAATAAAAACATAGCCGAGAAAACCCTCATCCTCTCCGTGGAGAACAGCAGCGCTCACCTTGAGCGGCACTGCGGTTCCGGATGCGGTTTGACACTCCAGCTCCTCCTCCACCACGGCTCCCCTGTTTTGCAAGCGTTCGTTTAGTTGCCACAGTTCCTTTGGTAAAACCTTTGCTGCTGACCCGGCAAATACTGCCTCAGTTGGAATCCCCAAAACAGTCTCTGCCGTTTGGTTGTAAGCGGCTACCTTGCCATTTTCATCTGTAGCAACAAGTCCCATAGGAAGGTTTTCAACCACCTGATCAGAAAAAGCTCTCACTTTTGCGAGGGCGCGACTGGCCACCTTGTAACCTTGTGCGAGAAACAGGGAAGCCAAGGCCGCCATACCTATGAGGAAGACACCCAGGGCCATGGCAATGGTATGACGTCTGGCCTCCACCCTCGCCGATTCCATGGCACTCATATCCAGACCAACAAAGAT
>JAJDNB010000232.1 GCA_022340905.1 Deltaproteobacteria bacterium
CGGCGTGCTAAAGCACCCGCTTGCAGGGCAGCCAGTCGAAAGACTTCAATGAACTGTTCTTCTGGTTGCTCTGCCTTGAGTTTCACTGGCGGTTCCTTTTTACAAGTCGGCGCAAGATGATCGGAGTAAGCAAGCTGGTAAGAACGTCTACCACCATCACGGCGGCGAATATATGAGCCTTTTATTGCTTCTCGACGTAAGGAGTCAGTTTTATTTCCAGATTATCCCAGGCCTTTTGAAAGGTGGAATTTAAGTATTCTTTCACTTCAGCTTGAGCTGCCGACTCCACTCTCTCCAGTTCCTGCAGTTTAGTCTTCATTTCTTCCAGGTGGGCATCGAGTTCTTTGAGATGCTCATAAAACTGCCTGGTCTTCTCTTCTTCAAGTGCGCTTACCTTGATTCTACATGCCTCAATTTTTCTGTTGAGATCATTTAACTTATTTTCCATTTCCAGCCGATAGTCACTTTCGTCTGTCATGGTTTTCTCCTTTTGTGTTAACCATATTCGAGTACCAAACTCATCAATGGTTTTCATCAGCAGCTTGCCGTGAAGCTTCATATCCTTTTATTCGTCCAGATCGACTTTAAGTGAGAGAAATTGCATCATATCTTTTAACGCCACTACGCCTGCCAACTGATCATCTTCAACCACAACAAGCCTGCTCCCTCCAGTTCGACGCATGAGCGAAAGAGCCTTCATGGCATCGTCATCAGGTTTGACGGTAGTATCCGGTGTGCACTTCAAGGCAAGCTCGCTGACTGTTGTGTGGCTCCATTTCTCTCGGGGGACTTCTTTTACCTGTTTGGTTGTTACGCATCCTACGATCCGTTCCCCATTGACAACAGGAAACATCTTGAAATGGTACTTGTATACGTAGTCTTCCACCAATTCGTCCACAGTGGTTGTTGGCTCCACAGTCACCGGGTTAGAGTTCATGAATCGTCGCACCTTTTCACCCTCGAGTGCCCGGCGCGTGATAAGCTGTTTGTATGACATTTTCGCCGCTGACTGTAAGAACATGCCGATTAGGACCCACCACATTCCCGCGATAAAATCGGCTCTGAGAATGTTAAAAAACCCAAGGACGATTAAAAGAATGCCGAAACCCGAGCCGATTTGAGCTGAGATCCGGGTGGCCCAGCGCATGTTTCTTTTCCAGTGCCAAAGAGCTGCTCTGAGCACTCGGCCACCATCAAGAGGAAAGGCTGGCAGCAAATTGAAACCCGCCAGAATCGCATTGATTAATCCCAGGTATTCCACTACCCCATTTACCGGTTCAGCCCAGCCGATGGTCTTGCCTAAACTGTAGATTCCGTAAAATATGGCGGCGATGGCAATGCTGGAGAGAGGACCCACGCCGGCCATGAGCAACTCTACTTTGGGACTGGAAGGTTCATCTTCCATTTCAGCAACGCCACCGAAAATGAAGAGGGTGATCCCCTTCATGGGTATGCCGTATTTTCTGGCAACCAGGGAGTGAGAGAATTCGTGCACAATAATTGAGAGAAACAGCCCAACTGCCGCAATAATTCCCATGGCCCAGTAGGTTTCGATTGAAAGGTTTTTGTAGTAAAAGGGGAAAAGACCCGTTGATAATGACCAGGCGATTAGCACCGCAATGATAATCCAGCTCAGGTCGATCCGCACCTCGAAGCCTAGTAACCTGAATAAATTTATTTTTTTACCAAACATTAAAGATCCTACTTTTATAACTTACCAATCGACGATTTGACTTGCTGACCCCCGACCTCTGTTCTCTACCCGCCGCGTCCCCGCGTCGCCTTGCTGTTCTCTGTCGTCTGTCTTCTGTCCTCAGAGTGCTCTGCGATTTCTGTGTTTCATTACATCAAAAAAACCACCGTCTACCTTTATTGTTCCTCCGAACCGATCTCCTCCTCTCTGGGCAGAATGTGGGTTGAACTGCCCAGAAAAGCTCCTGCGGCCTCCTCCTCGGTCTCCGAGAGGGTGGGGTGAGGATGAATGGATAGGGCCAGGTCCTCAGCCAGTGCGCCCATTTCCACTGCCAAGACTCCCTCGGAGATCATTTCCCCGGCCTCGCGGCCGACAATTCCCATGCCCAACACTCGTTCCGTTTCAAGGTCAACGATGATTTTGGTTATTCCTCTGGCCATTCCTATTGAAGCGGCGCGCCCCGAGGCGGCCCAGGGAAAACGAGATATCCTCACAGAGCGATTCTCTCTGCGGGCACTCTCTTCCGTGAGGCCACACCAAGCGAGCTGCGGATCGGTGTAAACCACTGCCGGAATAGCTCTGGCATCGAATGCTGAAGGTTCTCCGGCTATGACCTCAGCCGCCACCTTGCCCTCGTACATTGCCTTGTGAGCAAGCATTATTCCGCCAACTACGTCGCCTATGGCATAGATGTTCTTCTGACCGGTTCGCCGCTGTTCGTCAACCAGCACAAAGCCATGCTCATCTATCTCAGCCTTGGTATTTTCCAAACCAATATCTTCAGAGTTTGGTCGCCGTCCTATGGCTACCAGTACTCGGTCGAAAGTCTGGATCACCTCATCCACGTCTCCTTCCAAAGTGACTTTCACCCGGGCATCATCTTCCTCGGCACTCACGAGCTTGGTGTTCAGGTGTATGTTTTCAAAAAGGTCTTCCAGCCGTTCCGCCAAGGGCTCGACGAGATCTTTATCCGCTCCTGACATGATCCTATCTGTCATCTCGATGAGGGTGACCTGGCTGCCCAAGGAAGCGTAGACTGATCCCATCTCAACACCAACATAGCTACCACCCACTACCAGAAGTTTCTCGGGTATCTCCTCTAATGTGAGGGCCCCGCCGGAATCCATGATTCTGCTCCCTGGCTTGAACTCAGAATCCGGTAAGGGTATGGGACGGGAACCGGTGGCAATGATTGCATGTTTAAAGCTGATGTGACTGATCTCGCTCTCGCTGTCGTAGAGGCGGACGTGATGGGAATCTTCAAATCCGACCCTGGCCTGAATGTATTCAACCTTACGCCTTTTACTCAGCTGAGCGAGCCCTTGTGCCAGCTTGTCCACTACCTGATCCTTCCATTGGCGGAGACGGTCGAGATCCACCCGGGGCTCATTGAAGTCCAGCCCCATTTT
>JAJDNB010000236.1 GCA_022340905.1 Deltaproteobacteria bacterium
TTCCGCGAGGAATGTTTCATCGACCAGCAGAACCCGGGTAACAAGTTTCCCGTTGATCTGCACTGGGTCCATTGGGAATTGCACCCCTTTTTCAAGGGCAGTGAGAAAGTAGCCATAGAGGATCTTTTTCAAAGGGCCTGGAAAGTTGAGACCCCAACGCTCTCTTTCGAAACCCTTCACCCGGTGGACTACCTCATTCACTCGGCAATTCACCTCGTAATGATCCACCGAATGGAGATGCGGTTGAGTTGGATTTATGACACGGCACTGCTTGCGCAACACCTTCAGGTGCCTGCTGACTGGCAAACATTACAGGAGAGAAGTATAGCCTGGAGGGGTCGGCTGCCCTTGGAACATTGCCTGAAAATGGCTCAAGCCTGGGCTGGACTGGAGCTCCCGGAGGGCTTCGAAGACTTCTCCACCTGGCCACCACCCTCAGAGGACGAGGCTGACGTTTGGGCAGATACCATGCACCACCATTGGGTGACTGTTTTGTTGAAACGGTCGCTCGCGAATCCCTCTCTTTTTATAAAGAGGGTTCCATCGCTGCTCCGTTTGCTTTTCCCCCATCCTGATATGGTGCGATTATGTTACCCGACTTCCAGTAATTGGCTGCTGCCGGTTTCTTATGTGAGAAGATGGTTTAGATGGATTGATGACCTGATGGTTAATAGGGTTAGATCGTGAATAAAAGCTGGTGGACATATTTGAAATCCGGGCTTTCGCGAAAGCTGCCCGAGGACCGTATTGGCGGTCAGTCTACCCACAGGCCTTTAAAAAAGAGCCTGGCGAACCTCCACCCTTTTATCGGCCGACATTGGCGAAAGGGTGCGGTGGGTGTCCTCTTGATTATGGTCACCTCCCTGCTTGGTTTTCCGCAACCCCTTATCATGCGTTATCTTGTTGACGACGTAATTCTTAGCCGCCAGTTGGGCCTTTTGGCGGCAGCCATTATTTTGCTGGCTGGAATCTTGCTGGCGGAAAAGCTAACTGGGCTCTTGCAGCAGTTCTATTTTGCTCGCTTCGAGCAGGAGGTAACCCTCGACATCCAACAAGATCTTTTCAGCCATGTCTTAGCCTTTCCCAAGGCTTTCTTCGATGAAAAACAGACAGGCTATCTCATGTCCCGTCTCTCCTCAGACGTGGATGGGCTGCGCTGGTTTTTTTCAAGCACCATTGTCTACATAGTGAGTAACATCCTGCGATTTGCCGGCGGTGTGGTTTTGCTTTTCTATCTGGAGTGGAGACTTGCCCTCGGTGTCCTCTTGATCGTTCCCGGGCTGGTGCTTTGCATAAGGTACTTCTCAAAGAAGGTTCACGTTCTCAGCCACCAGGATATGGAACAGCAGGCCAATATCGCGAGCCAATTGCAGGAGTCCCTCTCTTCGATATCCTTGATCAAGGCCTTCTCCACTGAAGCACGCACAGTTAAGCGTTTCATCTCCCAACTTACGGAAGCATTTCACATTTCCTTGCAGCAAACCACGGTGACTTCCGTTGCCAATCTGGTAATCAATTCTATGCCAGGCCTGGCAAAAATCGTAGTCCTTGCCTTGGGTGCTTACTGGGTCATTCAGGGGCAGTGGAGCTTGGGTTCCTTGCTTGCCTTTATTGCCTACCTGGCCTACGTATTCGGACCGGCGCAGTTTTTGGCTAGTGCCAATCTTCAGCTGCAAAATGCAAGAGCGGCATTGGAGCGTGTTTCGTCTCTCTATGAGATCGTTCCTGAAGAAAATGTTGGTGTTGGTGTGCAAGCAGAAAGTCTGAGAGGAGAGATTGAGTTCAGGAAGGTCTCATTTTCCTACGATGAACGTGAGCCGGTGCTGAATGACATATCCTTTAGCATTCAGCCCGGAGAGCGAATAGCCATTGTGGGGCCAAGCGGCGTGGGTAAAACCACATTATTGAGCCTTATCCTCCGGTTCTACAAACCTGATGCGGGAGAAATCTACTTTGATGGTCGGCCTGCTGCTGACTATGAACTTGGTTCACTGCGGAGAAGCATCGGCTACGTCTCCCAGAGCGCACTCCTCCTGACAGGCACGATCAAGGAAAACCTTCAGTACGGTAATCCAGAGGCGAGGGACGAGGAGATTGTTCGAGCAGCCACTGCGGCGGACATCCATGGTTTTATTGAGAGCCTGCCAGAAGGATATGAGACTAAGATCGGTGAAAGGGGGGTTAGCCTATCGGAAGGACAAAAACAACGGCTGGCTCTTGCCAGAGCACTGGTCAAGGATCCGGCCATCCTGGTATTAGATGAGCCTACATCCGCCCTGGATAGCCAGACGGAAAAGAACATCTTTCGTTCTCTCCCCTCTCGTATAGCAGGCAAGACCCTCTTTGTGGTGGCCCACCGACTTTCTACTGTAATGAACTGCCACAGGATCTTTCTTTTAGATCAGAATCGCCTCGTTGCTATTGGTAGCCATGAGTCACTGATGGAGAGCAATGATTACTATCGTTCCATAGTTTCCCACCAGCAGGTCCAGCCGGACCAACCGGCCACGGGCAGTGAACAATATTTCATGTAGCTAATTACGGGACAAACGGCAAAATCTCCCGCCATTCTTTGAACCGCAGAATATCGAACAAGGAATTTCGAATATCGAAGTAATCACTTCATGATTCTGCGGTTCCTTGTTCTGCTGTTCGATATTCAGTGGTTTTAAAAGGGGGGTAAGGCTGCTGCGCCCAGTGATTACTGGAGATCCTTCCAGGCATCCTCTACGATTTCATGACTGACAATAGTCTTGTCTGCCAGATAGGTGGCAAGGAGACTCCGATCACAAAGGTTGTTAATTTCCCGGGGAATACCTTTGGTAAACTTAAAAATAGCCTCGAGAGCCTCGGCAGTGAATGGCATTCTCTTGCAGCCTGCTACAGTCAAACGATGTTTGATGTAATAAAGAGAGTCTTTATAAGGAAGTGGGGTGAGTCTGTAACGTATTGAAATTCTTTGATCGAGGGGAGCCACTTTGGCAACGTGCTCAGTCAACTCCAATTGTCCGAGGAGAATTAAATTAACCAGAAACTTACTTTTTGACTGGAGGTTCAAAAGCATGCGCAGCTCCTCCAGGGTTCTCTCGTTGTGAATAACCTGGGCCTCGTCAACTACGAGCACGGAGCCCTTAGCCTCCACCATATTTTTTCTCAGCTGGCCCTCCAAGAAATGCAGCATGTCCGCCTTTGATCGGCTATATCCATTAGGGACCTGGAATAGTCTCATGGTCATTTCGAGGAATTCCTTGGGCTCAAAGGCTGGATTGTTCATAGCCACGACCCTATAGCGGTCTCTCCTTAGCCGATCAATTAGAGCATGGCTTATGATCGTTTTACCACAACCAACCCCACCAACGAGCATGGCCGCGCCTTTTCCCTGAGAGACAGTATAGTGCAAACGTTCCAGTGCCTCCCTATGCATAGAAGAAGGATAAAAGAAAGATGGATTAGGAGCGTTTTCAAAAGGAAGTATTTTTAGATCATAGTGTTCCAGGTACATCTTCAACCTCACGCATTGAGATTTTCTTCCGTGAGTGCGTCTGCAATATACAGCACCTGCTGTTCCCTTAAATCAATGGT
>JAJDNB010000240.1 GCA_022340905.1 Deltaproteobacteria bacterium
GCCGAAAAAACGTCTGGCATTGTCTAATCCTCCTTCTCTTTGATCGTTATCGACGAAGGACAATAGCCATCTACTAAAGAAATGTTGGCTTGCCTTTCTCTGTATGATAGTGAAGTTTAGCACAATGTCCGTCAGTTGCAAAGGGAAAAATATCCCATATTCCTCTCCGCTCGCCATTTAGACTTCCTAGTGTTATACTGCTTCCCAGTAACTGTCAGAAATACTTGCTAGTCAGTATTTTTCTCGACGGCGGGAACCTGATAAAAATGAGGAGTTTGCCATGTCCATGTGGCTTTATGATGATGCAAGGGAGTTGGAAGAGTTCCAGAACTATCAAAAGGAAGTCCGCCGCATTGAGAGAGAGTACCTTGAAATTAGGGTCCTTCTCCGCGATGCTGAGGCAGATTACAGAGGAGATCCTGACAGCGAATATCTCACAGCAAAGGTTAAATATCTGCAAAAAAGATTGAATGATCTGGAGAGCAAAGCAGCCCGGCTTGCAGCTGACCATCCGCTGGAGATCTCCCTCTTTGCACCGCCCCACGGATAGGTGAATTCGCCCGCATTTATCCTCCACCCTTTTCAGTTTTAGACTGATTGTTACTCATGTCATATGGTGTAAACCCTGGGGAAACCCACTCCCCCAAAGAATTTGAAAAGATTGCCAAGCTATTGCTGGCTCAGCGGCGTGACAGGTGGAACAAACCCCTTGCAGTCGCCGAGTTGTTGGAAATCGGCAGAGAAGCATTTGAGCCTTTATTTAATGAACCACCCCTTGGCCCCATACCGGAGCACCTCAGACCCCATATGTCAGTGCATGGTTGTGTTGCTGAATATGAGGAGCAGTTTGAAGAACTTGAACGGTGGAAGGTTCACAAGTTGCTATTATGGCTGGAAGAAAACGTTGGAGAGAAATTCACTGCTGGGAGGGATGCCTATGAACTTTCTCGAGAAAAGGGCAAGCCGAATGCTCCGGCTAAGTTTTGGTTAAAGCGAGTATAAGAACGGAGTCGGAAAACAAGGAGGAAAAAGTGGCACAAGCGAAATCAGGTGATAGAGTGGTAGTTCACTACAACGGCAGCCTGGAGGATGGCACCATTTTCAGTTCCACCTATGAGGAAGATGAACCATTTGAATTTACTATTGGAGAGGAAAACGTCCTATCCAGTTTTCAAAATGCTGTAATCGGTATGAATGAAGGAGAGACAAAGACTATTTCAGTCTCGCCAGAGGACGGCTATGGTGAGCACAAGAAAGAATTTGTCCTAAAAATGGAGAAGGGCCAGGCCCCACCCGATCTCGAACTTGAAGAAGGAAAGAGGCTGCACATTCGTTTAAACGATGGAACAATAAGGGTGGTCACTGTACTGGCCATTACCGAAGACAGCGTAATTTTAGACGCAAATGACCCACTGGCAGGAAAGACGCTTACATTCGAAATTGAACTTGTTGAAGTGAGGCCGGGGGAAGGAGGGTAAACCGACTTGCAGCCCTTTGTTGCCACACTGAGCAAAGGGGCCATCTAGTGGATCAATGTACCTCGAGGTCTGTGTCGTGACTCAAGCAATCCCAATTGCCCCGGGGATCGCATTCGCGGCAGTGGTAGTGCTCACCGTATAAAAGCCTGTGTTTGTAATCAACCGCCTCTTCTAGAAGGATCCGGGCTCCGCAGTGAGCACAGTCAACATATTTAGTGTTCTCTTTATTCATTCCGCGGTGAGCATATGATGTTGATCATTCTTCACTTTGCTTGCGTTCTTTAGGTTTGTGCATAGGCAGCCCATAAATAGTATCAATGTAGTATTCAAAATTCTCAGGACCTGACTCTTCCACTTCCCGCCTGAATTTCTTGCAAATCTCCAAACCTTTCTCCTTGGCGCCTTCGGGAAAACCTTCCTCATCTGACAAATACCGCTTCTCAATCTTATCGAGCGTTTCCATGAACTCTTCGTAAGTGATTTCTTCTATTGCCATATATTATGCTCTTCTGCCTCGAGGATCTATCATTCAGAGCCCTTTGGGCCGTTCTCAATTTCACTTACGGCTTTTCTGGCTTCTGCAATTAAATCGTAAAAGGCGTCAGATTGATAGGTATCGAAACCACCACATCCCATGTCAGCGGCTTTGTCAAAAACATCCTCTTTGTCGATATAGGTTACCAGAGCCTTGGCAGACTCGAATAGTGCCGAAAACTCATCCTTCATCTCTTTCTCCTCCTCTGAGTGTATTTCGTCGAACTGAACCCGGGCTTGCCCCACATCCCACATCTCACATCACACATCGGTGGTTTCCAAAGCCTGGCCCCCGCTCCTAACCGAAGGCTGGATTAGATTTCTTCGCTAATCATCCTGCTTCATTTGTTCCTGCCGCTTGTCTATTTGATCTTTGAATCTGTCCATAAACTCTGTCCTGAAGGGTTCTATGTCCATAGCTTCATCATATTTGCCCATAAAGTACAGAGCCATACCTTTGAACACTTGGGCTTCCTTGATCTCCGGATCTATCCGCAGCGCCTCATCGAAGAATTTCAAGCTTTCATTGAATTTTTGCAGCCCCAGCAAGGCATGCCCTTTGGCTGTGAGGGCGTGCACGTTTTCGCCTTCCTTCGCCAGGATCTGATCAAGAATCTCAATGGCTTCTTCACAGCGACCCATATCATTCAGGGCGAAAGCCTTCAGTTGCAAGCTTGACAATTTTTCCGGTCGTAGGGCGAGCTCCTTGTCGCAACAATACACAACTTCCTCCAAAAGACCCTTTTCAGCCAGCAAGGTGGCGCCCTCCATCCAGGTAGTCTTGGCTTCGGGCTCTATCTCTGCCACCTTCATCATCACGCCTTCGTAAGTTTGCTCAATGGCGACCCTGCCGTCGCCCGCAACGGGAACACCGTGGCCGGGGAGTACATTTTCAATGTCTTTCTTGAATAGCTGCTTGACTCCGTACAGGTAATGATCAAGCCTTCCACCGGCATTTTTGTCCACATCCGCCATGACGTGAGGCAATACGGTGTCACCGGTAATGGCCGTCTTGGTGGACTCATTATAGAGGCAAATACCGTCAATGGTATGGCCGGGCGTGTGTATCACCTCCCATTCAAAGCCGCTGAGCTCCAGGGTCTCCCCACCCTTTACCTGGGTCAGGGTGAATCCTTGCTCTTCGAGTATCTGCTTAAACTCCAGCGGACCTGCTTCGTGGTTGATAATCTCGATCGCCTTATTTTCATAGATGGGAGGGTATCTCAACAGTTCAAATACGCCCATGCAGTGGTCACGGTGACCGTGGGTGAGCACGATCTTTTTAATGTCCAGGGGGTTGAAACCCATTCTTTCGAGTTCAGTAAAAACGGTATAATCATTGCCCGGATCAACAATGGTCAGGTAATCACCCGCAAGCACATACACATTGCTGCTTTCTTGATAGCCAATGAGAAACACGCTCTTTTCAAAGACCGGATCCGAAATCTTCATAATCTCTGCGATAGACAGCCAGCCCGGATGATCCGGCTCGTACGCTGCCGGGATGACAACCCCATCTTGAATGGGATCGAGCTCTTCGGGAAACTCAAACTGCTCATCTCCTTTTTTATCTTTTGTCATTGCAACTCCCTTTGTCTTGCCTTATTTCATAAAATGGAAGTATGGATAATATCTTAATGTGCAAGCATTCTCAAGCCAATAAAAAATCCCCCTCCCCTAACGTAACAAACAGGAGAGAGGGATGTAAACTCGGTGGCGCGGGCATAGATACCCGCCCCACCATGGCCTGCTTTTACTCATCCTCTCCCCCGGGAGCAGGGGAGAGGATGTCAATGTTATGGGTTTGTGGTGGCTATTCGATGTAGTCCAGGACGAAATCCAGCTTCATCTTGTCATCCGGCCACCAGTTCTTGCTCTGCACTTCTTTCCCGGGGTGGACATCTTTGCCGCCAATCTTGTCAATTTCCATCTCAATGAAATGAAACTCTGTGAGCTTGTATTTCTTGATCACATCAGAGGGCAGCAAGACGACCCTACCGGTTTCCTTGGCGGTCTCCCAGTCAAAGGCTTCATTGGGAGCTGCTTCTTCTGCACCGGTCTTCCCGGAGTAGATTTTCAGCAGCTTGCCGGAAACCGTCATTCCCGGCTTCATGTCAAAGTCCTCGAAAAGCGCATCCGGTATGTGCCACCAACAGGCTCTCATATTGGCGGCTGCATACGCTTTTACGAGCATGGGATCGAAGCCGCAGACCACCACTCGACATTTCTCAGGCATATTAAACCTCCTTATTCACTTTGATCGGTTTCCACTTCCCGCAACCGGTCGCGAAGATCGTCAACCTGGCTGTAGCAATAATCCATGAACTCTTTGGCCTCGGCATCGTTGAGGTGTTGCGCCTCGCGCAATCTGGTGACATAGGGGTAAATGTGCTCCTGGATCTCTTCAGTGAATTCCAGCAGCACATGCTGGTTATCCCCGTCGGGAGATGCCCAGCTGAGAAAACCTCTCTTCCAGTTGCTCATCATCTGCTTAAGGCCATCGAGTTCCTGGCGGACATTTTCTTCCACGCTAGCCTTTCTTTTTCGCCTCGAAGGCATAGCATTTCTTGACCACGTTGAAATCCGCTACACACCAGTAATGGGGCCAGTGGATCTTCATACACCAGCCGATGATGTCTGCGGGCGGAAACTTGGAACCCTTGAGAACAGGCTTCAAGCCGCGGCAGTTCCAGCATATATGGTCACTTTGTTTTTCCGGCACCAATACGGTATCCAGAAATTCTTCTGGGGTTAAATCTGCCATGTGACACTCCTTTCTCTAGTTACCACTCCTTGACTTCGCCGGCAGCCATTTTCTTCTGATACTCCTCCCAGATTTCGGGGGAAAGTTTTTGAATGTCCCAGTTGAAGCCAAAGCTCCCGGCCAAACCGGCAGATGGCGGTTGCGGACGCCAGCCGCGCACCGGTTTGCCCCGGATGCTGAACTTGACCATATCCGCCACACCTGTCAACCAAGACCTTGGCTTGCACTCATAAGGTCTGGTCCGCCCCTCGACACCTGGTCTGTAATTGGCGTAGCCCTCGAAGGGTTTGTCCGCATAGAGCGGGCTGGTGTCGGGTTTCTCGCCGGGCCTTTCCTCCGGACCCTTGTACATGAAACCCTGGATCATGTGAATGTAGTAAACCGTACCGCACTCGGCACAGTTGATCGTCCCTTCCCAATTCCAGAAGCAGTATGGGTCCAGGTAGTTGATAGTGTCACAGTCCTTTCCATCAACTTCTTTTTTGCACCAGATTATATCACACACAGTGGTCCCTCCTTATTAGATCCAGGCCTTGTCATACCACTCTTGGATTTGCGAGAGCGGAACGCCGAGGAGATCGCGGTAGATTTTCTTGTTGTCCGCACCAACCGGACGCCAGTGCCAATTGATCCTTCTCGGAGTCTTTTCCATCAAGCCGCAGCTGTAACCGCAGTGGAGCAGCATGTCCCCGAAGAGAGGATCGTCCAGCCAGCGGACCGTGCCTCTCTCTCGGTAGTGCGGGCTCTCGTAGACCTCGCGGTCATTGCGAACAGGCTCGGCCAAAAGACCAGCATCGTTCAGGATCTTGCACACTTCGGACCTGGACTTGTCAGAAGCCCACTGCTCGAGAGCGGCATAGATCTCCACCTGAGCCTCGCCTTCGGCCCGGTCCTTGTGGGCCTTGTACTTGCCGAGAAGGTCCTTGTTCCCGGTTATGGCGCAGAGCTCGGCGAAATCCTCATCCTGGAAGGCGCTCACCATGGCATAGCGGGCATCAAACTTATCCTGCGGATTGTCGTAATCCGGAAAATCGGACTTGCCGCAGAGGATGATGCCGTGCACCGCCAGCTGGGTGTCCCAGTTGCCCCAACGCTGGCGGACGATACCGAACTTGCCGTACATGGGCAAGGTATGTCCGAGCATCCGGGTCGGCACCTGTACCTGGGAGAACTCGATCATGGTGCCCAGGCCGGTCTTACGCCGATGGTGGATGGCCGCCAGGATTGAGCAAGTGATCAGGTTGCCCGATTGCCAGTCAATGACCCAGTTGGTCTGCTTGGTGGCATGGCCGCCCATGAACTCGTGCATCCCGGTTATGGAGGCGAGTCCGGCATGGGCCTGGCCCAGGATATCGTAAGAACCGCCGAAGATCTTGGGACCGTAGCCGAAACCGCCGCCCCAAACATAGATGAACCGCGGGTTGATTTCACTCAGGTACCGGTAGCTCATCTTCCACTTGTCCAGGGTCCCCGGCCGGTAAAGCTCGGTGAGACCGTCGGATTTCTTCACCAACCCGTAAAACTGCTCCACCATCTCCGGGATGTGGTAATCCATGGTGAGAAAATACTTGTTGGGGTTGGCGTTGGTGAAGCCCAACCCGGTGCCGGTCATGGGTCTGGTGTCATGAAGCGGATAGAGGTAGCATTCGTTAAACGGGGACGTGTGCCGCATGGCGTCACCCATCCTCGGCATCTCAATTTTGATGACCTCGGCCCCCAGTTCTGCCAGGTTGGCCACAGAGTGGGGGGTGAAGATATACATGGTGCAGCTGAGCCACCGAATCCCTTTAAGGGCTATGGGTTTGGTGTGTTCATTGCCCACGTCGAAGATTTTCTTGCAGTACTCCTCGTAGGGCATCTTCATCTCTTCCATTTCACCCTTGCTCTTGGGGCCTGGCAGGTCTTCTATACGTGTTACTCTTGGATCTTTTGCCATTAGATTACCCCCTTTGCCTTGAGTTCATTCACCTCGGTCTGGTTCATTCCAGTCCATTTCAGGTAGATTTCGTAGTTGTCATACCCCACATCTCTACCCATCCACTTGCAGCGGAAGGGCGCTCGCATCTGATAGGACGCCGGGCTCGAAGCAATTAGCAGCGGACCGTAGTCGGTCTCATGGACGTACTGCCACGGACGATACTTGAAGTGGGGGAACTCAGCGACCTCATCCACATACAAAACCGGTCCGGCCGCCAGCTGGTATTCGAGCAACTTGGTTTCGGCCTCGATCCGGTTGGTATCCCTGAGCCAGCGGGTGGTGAGGGTGTAAGTCTTGATCAGGGCATGCAGGGCGTTCCTGGCCCCCATCTCCTTGAGGAAGGGATCCTCGTGGATCAGCCGACCGAACTGGTCGTAATCGCGCTCAAGGCAGAAGCCGATGTTGTACCAGAGCTTGTCGGTCTGGCCGCCGATCATCATGTAGCCGTCCTTGCAGGGGTTCCAGGCATACTGGTTCAAGTTGGGATCCCAGCCGCCGGACCTCGCCTTGATGCTGGCATTGAAACCATACCAGGTGATATCAAAGTCGATGATGTCCATCAAGGCTTCGGCACCAGTGACCTCGATCATCTGGCCCTCGCCCCCTAGTTCGTCTCTCCAGTAAAGGGCTGCATTGGCGTTAAGGAATGCCTGCGCCCCGGCAACATAGTCGGCAAGCCAGATACCCGAGCGGGTCGGATCGCCGCCCTTGCCCCTGGGAAGCAGGTCCTGGGCCAAACCGGTGTTGTGGACCCAGGAGTTGGCACAACTGGCAAAGGGCTCGAGCTCCCACTGGCCGAACTTGGACTGCTTGTCCTTCCAGGGACCCCACTGGCCGAGCATGCCGACCCAGACGTAGACCATCTTGGGGTTGGCCTGCTTTAGCTGGCGGTAGCCGATACCCAGACTATCCATGTAGCCCGGCGGCATGCCGTCGATCAAAACATCCACGTTTTTGGCCATTTTCTTAAAGATTTCCTGGCCTTCCGGCGTCTCCACATCCAGGGTGACGCAGTGGGTATTCACCGTCTCAGCAACGAACTCCATGCCGCATTTTTCGCCGGTTTCCTGATTTTCCAGCAGATATTCTTCCCGGCCGAAGGGTGTGACCTTACGCAAGGGGTCGCCGCCCGGTGGTTCAACACTAACGCACTCGGCCCCGGCTTCGCCAAACAGTGAGGTGGCAAACTTATGGCCCAGCCGCCAGAGACCGATATCCAGAACCCTGAGGTGTGCCAGGGACTGATCTTTGCCGTATCTCTTCTCGAATTTGAGGTTTTCCTCGGACCAGTCACAGAATTCCAGCGCCTTCCGCTTTTCGTACACCGGTTTCACTTGCTCGTAGGAAGGCGGCGGTGTGACCGGGTAGGGCCTTACATCCAGGTCCATGAGACCGATGGTGTCGGCCCTGCTGTTTATTTCAACATCTTTTTTTTCTGGCATGTTTTAACCTCCGATTCAGCAGTATTATTCTTTAAAACTCGCTGTGCATCCTTGATTTAGCTTTAGAGGTTTGCCGATAAACCCTCCTCGCTGTAGTTCATCACCTCCCTTCTCACTGCGATCTGGTTAGAGCTTTAAGTAAGAACCTCAGCCCCAAGTAGGTAGGAAAGTCGTGGGGCCCAATGGTTGGTTTGTTCTATGCAGGGTTTCTGCTCTACCAGTCGGCAAGTCGTTTGAGCCACCTGTTGCAGCGGCAATAGACTGGTGTGATATCACCTCCTTTTCCCTTAAACTATGAGTAATGCCAAGTAAGTATAGGAACAGAACACAGAACGCGCTTCTCTCCCCCGTGACCTGGCCACTGGCTAGAGTTGGCCCGGTCATGAGGAGATGAAAATTTCATCCTCACGGAACAGATGTGGTTATCCAACAAAATTCGGCTGTCTCGATGGAAAAATGCGCTGGCCTGCTTGCCAGATATAGAAACTGTTTACTGCCAGAACCTGGTTGCTCTGGAGAAACAGATTGCTCTCAGGATAGTATGTAAATTTGGCCGTGTCGCTGGTTCCGCCGGAACGAGAAAACAGGTGCAACGAGTACTGCAAATACGAGTTATCAACCCGACTTAGACCACGTTGTATTCTGGTGTAACAGATACGCTTCTGCGAAGGAAAGAGAAGCTTGCAATTGTAGAAAACGCGTAGAAAGTAGTATTAAACAACTGAATTTGTTTCAATAATAACTTGACGCGGTATTTTGTCAAGCAAAAAATAGTTCGTGATTTTTTTCTTTAATTCCCTTATAAGAGTAGACATCAGTTGAGGCCCCCTTAATTCTAATTAAGGCCTAAGCTAGAGTATTCATTTAGTTCAGAATAAGGTTTAACCTCCAAGCTTCAACTCAGAGTAGAACGTTATCTCTATCAGCCATAAACCGGGAGGGAGTTCACCATGCTTAGTCACAAAACCCAGGTATTTGTTCGTTTCGGTGATACAGATCCTTATGGGGTGGTCTATTTTGTGAGCTACTTTCGCTACTGCCACCGGGGCATAGAAGAGTTCCTTCGCCACCTTGGCCTGGCTCCCGAGACTATCTTTCGTAACCGTGAGGAGAAATTCGGCTTGCCCATTGTTGCCGCTGACTGCCGTTTTCTCAAACCTGCGCGCTACGGTGAGATGCTTGCAATGGAGACTTCTATCAAGGAATTCAAGGAAAAGGCCATTGTCTTCCACTTTAGTTTTTATCGTCCGCCGGACAAAGGTTTATTAGCTGAGGGTACAGCCACCTGCGTAGCAATAGACCACACCTGGAAAGCGAGAGCCCTGCCCGAGGTTTTGGCTGAAAAAATACGCTTAGCGCAGAGCGCATAGCGGTTTGATCAGCAGACAGCTTGCAGCTGACAGCAGGCAGCATTTTTCGATGAGTGGATTTCATCAACTGCCAGCTGCTGGCTGCAGGCCGCCAGCCGATAAAAGCTCTATGCCCTATGCCCTCAATGACATAGTTTGTAAGAAATTTAGGAGTACGTATGGCGCGGTTTCAGGTCAATAAAACAATCCAGGAAATTAATGAAAAGATAAAGCAGGGGAAGGCAGTGGTGGTTACTGCCGAGGAGATGATTGCTATCGTCAGAAAAAAGGGTGAGGTAAAGGCTGCAAAACAAGTTGACGTGGTAACCACTGGAACCTTTTCTCCCATGTGTTCCTCCGGGGCCTTTATCAACTTTGGTCCGGTGAAGCCACCGATAAAAGCGTCTAAGGTCTGGCTCAACGATGTGCCTGCTTATGCTGGAATTGCTGCGGTGGATATTTATATTGGTGCCACCGAGCCTAACGAAGACGACCCTTTAAACAAGATTCACCCCGGTGGTTTTGAATATGGTGGTGGCCATGTAATAAGTGATTTGGTGGCGGGAAAATCGGTGAAACTGAGAGCAGAAGCTTACGGTACTGATTGTTACCCCCGGCGGCAGTATGAAAAGAAAGTCAGTCTTAAAAAGCTAAACTATGCCCTGTTGTGCAACCCAAGAAATGGTTACCAGAATTACAACTGCGCGATCAACCTCTCAAAGAAGACCATCTTTACCTACATGGGTGTCCTCAAACCAAGCGGTGCTAACGCCAACTATTCCACCTCCGGCCAGTTGAGCCCCCTTTTTAATGATCCCCTTTATCGCACCGTTGGGCTGGGAACACGCATTTTTTTGGGCGGCGTCCAAGGCTACGTTGCCTGGCCGGGCACGCAGCACCTGCCTCAGGTAGAGCGAGCCGCCAATAACACTCCTTTGAAGCCCGCCGGCACTCTCATGGTTATTGGAGACCTCAAAAAGATGCAACCGCGCTGGTTGCGCGGAGTGAGTATCCTAGGCTACGGGTGCTCCCTGGCCGTAGGTCTGGGAATTCCCATCCCCATACTTGATGAGGAGATGGCTCGTTATACAGCCGTTGCCGATGAAGAACTCTTTGCACCCCTAGTGGATTACAGCGAAGATTATCCAAAAGGAACGGGTAAAACCGTGGGCCAGGTACGTTATAGTGAGCTGAAAAGCGGCTCATTCAGCTTCAACGGTAGAGAGGTTCAGTCAGTACCTCTTTCCAGCGTGCCCCGAGCCAGGGAGATTGCCGACATTCTCAAGAGCTGGATCAAAGGAGG
>JAJDNB010000166.1 GCA_022340905.1 Deltaproteobacteria bacterium
GATTAGTGGTCGGATATCAGAGGTCAGACGGCAGCAAGTCAAATGGTCAATTCGTCAAATGGTCAAATGGTTATGAATCGCCTCAATGACGAATAACTATTTGCCTGATTTCCTTTTTGACTAATCGACCATTTGACTAATCGACGAATTATCTGTGAGCTGAACTGACGATTTCAACGATTTCTACGTCTTCTACGACTTGAACGGTGACACCCATGCAAAGTTTCATAGAGTTTCTGAAGACTGCCCAGCTTCCGGGAGGGCGCTTGGTTCATCATGAGTTCATTCCGAGTAGGAAGGCCGTGTATGGAAACATCCAGCCAGCTCTAGCCCCACCACTGAAGTCCGCTCTGGCCGAGCTGAATATCACCCGGCTGTACAGCCATCAGGCGGAAAGCCTAACTAACTTCCGCAAGGGTGAGAACGTGGTGGTTGCAACACCAACTGCCAGCGGTAAATCGCTCATTTACAACCTAGCTCTGATGGAGCTGCTAAACCAGGAGGCTGCTGGTCACGGACTTTACCTTTTTCCTCTCAAAGCTCTGGCACAAGATCAATACCAGGCCTTTGTAGCACTCAATCAAAGGCTGCCGAGGGAACTCCAGCTGAACGCTGCCGTTTATGATGGGGATACTCCCTCGAGTCAGCGCCGCCGCATTAAAGAAAATCTACCCAATTTGATCATTTCGAACCCAGATATGCTCCATTTGGGATTTCTGCCCTTCCATCAACAGTGGGAGATTTTTTTCCGTAATCTCCGTCTTGTGGTGATTGATGAAATACACACTTATAGAGGTATTTTCGGCTCACATGTGGCACAGGTTCTGCGGAGGCTGCAAAGGGTTTGCTCCTTCTACGGATCGCAGCCCAGATACATCCTGCTCTCTGCTACCATCCAGAATGCCAGAGATTTTGCCAGTCGGTTAACCGGACTAGAATTCCGCGCGGTGGAGCAAAATGGTGCCCCTCAGGCTGGAAGGCATTTTTTCTTTATAAATCCTGATATAAGCGCCACTACCGTGGCAGCACGTCTGTTCGTCAAAGCACTGCAAAGTAACCTTAAGACCATAGCGTTTACTCAGGCTCGAAAGCTCACTGAGATCATCCACATGAATGTGGCTGAGGCAACTCCGGAACTTGCCTCTAAGGTCAGTTCATATCGAGCTGGTTTTCTTGCTGAAGAGAGGCGAGACATAGAAAAGGGCTTGGCGAGCGGTGCGGTGGCCGGAGTGATCTCTACCAGCGCCTTGGAAATGGGCATCGACATTGGCGGCCTGGACGTCTGCATTTTAGTTGGCTATCCCGGTACAATCATCAACACCTGGCAGCGCAGTGGTAGGGTTGGGAGAGGGCGGAGTGATTCATTGGTGATTCTCATAGGCCAGCCAGATGCTCTCGACCAATACTTCATGCGTCATCCGGAGGACTTTTTCCAACGTTCCTTCGAGGCTGCCGTGGTTGATCCGAATAATCCTGAAGTTCTGGACGCCCATTTACCGTGCGCTGCAGCTGAGATTCCTCTGAAGGGAAATAATGATCTTTACAGTAATGGCGGTCTTCTGGCCTCTCGGGCACCCTTGCTTGAGGAGAGAGGTGCCCTCTTACGAAGTGCAGAAGGTGAGGTCTGGTATGCAGCCAGAAAGCGACCTCAGCGTTTGGTGGATATCAGGAGTGTAGGTGAAGGCTATGTTATTTTTGATGGGCCCAGTGAGAAAGCAATGGGCAAGAACGACGGAGTTAGGGTTTTCAAAGAATGCCACCAAGGGGCGATTTATCTTCACAGAGGCCGGCAACACCTGGTGACCAATCTGGACTTGAAAAGGAAGAACGTTTTGGTGAAGCCCATTAAGGTTCGCTATTATACCCGGGCATTGAGCGAGAAAGACACCGAAATCTTATCGGTGGAACAAAGCCGGCCGGTTGCCAATTTCATCGCTCGGCTGGGTCGTGTGCGGGTTACCGAGCAGGTCGTTGGCTACGAGAAGCGTAATCTATTCAGTGGAGAGCTCTTGGATAGCCTCTCTTTGGACCTGCCTTCGCAGAGTTTTGAGACCATCGGCCTCTGGCTGGAAATCGAGGACATTCTTCAGGAAATGGTGCGGAAAAGAGGGCTCCATTTCATGGGGGGAATCCACGCCCTTGAACATGCCTTGATCAGCATGTTTCCTCTCTTCGCCCTCTGCGACCGCAACGACATCGGGGGCATTGCCGTGCCTCGTCATTTGCAGCTACAGAAGAGTGCGGTGTTCATTTACGACGGCTACCCTGGAGGAGTAGGTTTAGCCGCAAGAGGATTCGACATGATGGAGGAACTTTTGAAAAAGACGGTCGAACTTATTGCGGCTTGCCCTTGCGATCTAGGATGTCCCTCCTGTATTCATTCACCAAAATGCGGTGGAGGCAACAAACCTTTGGACAAGACTGCGGCTTTATTTTTGGCCAGAGGTTTGCTCGGAGAAATTCCCATAGAACTTGAGCTCGAGCGAGACGATCAGCTGGTCGAAGCAGGTGAAGAGGTCATAGAAAAAAGCAGGGGTGAACCGAATGCAGCCTTTTTTGACCTAGAAACACAACGGCTGGCTGAGGAAGTGGGCGGATGGGGAAACGTCCACCTTATGCGACTGGCGGTAGGAGTGTTGTATGATAAAAGTCATAATGGGTTCCAGGTCTTTGCAGAGGAGCAAGTTGAGGGCCTAATCAAGCAGCTAAGAGGATATGACCTGGTGGTGGGGTTTAATATCAAAAAGTTCGATTATCGGGTGTTGGGTGCTTACACGGGTTTCGATTTCGGCGAGTTACCCACTTTTGACATCCTGGAAGATATACACCAGCGGTTGGGCTTTCGCCTCAGCCTTGGCCACTTGGCTGAACACACCCTGGGAAGAGCCAAGATAGCCGATGGCATTCAGGCGGTTCGCTGGCTTCGAGAAGGAAAATTTGATGCAGTAGTTGAATACTGTAAGGATGATGTGGCCATTACGAGAGATCTTTTCTATTTCGGTGTCAGCAACGGCTATTTGATCTATCAGACAAGAGATGGGCAGCCTGTACGATTGCCGGTGAACTGGAATGTGGAAAATATGGTCAGGGAAGTCAGTCGGAGTCGACTTTAAGGAAGTCACCTCAGGCAGGGGGGCGTCCACTGCCAGGCCGGGCAATCAAAGACCCTGAACCAGAAACCATTACGGACCATCCATTGTCCATGGGTACTCCATGCTGGAAGGCCGCCCGGGTCTTCCCGGTTGAACATCTTGAAGTTGTACTGATAATCTGCCAGGCCATTGTTGTGGAAACCCTCGTCGGTCCTCAATGAGAATAGCAAGGTCTGGTCGAACAGTTCCGGTGTTTGCATATTTACAGCCTTGATCCTGTAACCACGATGGCTGTCTGCCTGGAAGCCCATATCAAGATCCGGGAAAAAATATTTTCCGGCGGAATCGGGACGGGCGGAAGGATTCCAGCCGATCTCGATTACTGCTCCTGATTCGCTGGTCTTCTCACCCTGTTTTAGAGGGTAGAAATTTTTGTTGTCCAGATAATACATCTCCTGGGCACTGAGAAAGTCGATTACCGAAGCGCGACACTGAGTCTTGCGCTGTAGGAGCGAATGGGCGTTAAAGGTCGGAATTGCCAGTATCACAAGCACGCCCAACACGCCCAGGGTCATGAGAAGTTCCCAGACGTTAAAGCCATCGCTTTTTTTCCACCACAAATGATTGCTGGGCATGGAGGGTTACTCTTCTCTTTGTGTAGGGTAGATGTCCAGTTTGGTGGCAAGAAGGTTTTTCCCCGGGAGCGGGGAATCCTCCTTGATTCTCAGCAAGTAACCATTATTCTCGTCGAGATTGTATTCGAGATATCCTAAAGCTTTATTGTTTACATCCAGATCGGGCAAATAGACCGGTATAAGATCGTAAAGACTATCAGGATAACGATTGCCGTGATCAACCGCATAACGGACCATTGTTTCCTGCAGGGCGGCAAGAATTTCCACTGGCTCACTAATATCCAGAACAACCGCGGGCCTCGGCTCGGTCTGACTCCAATACAATCTTAGGGTCAAAAGAGTAAGTAAGCCGGTTAGTCCAATGGCAAGAACTACGTGAATGTAGGTGGGTCGCCACTTCTCCCGCAGACCCACACGCCGCTCCTCTTCTTCTTGCTCCCTGACAGTCGTTTCACTCTTCACGTCTTCCAAGGAAACTGCCAGCATGCACCTGTGACACAAGGTACGACCATCCTCAAGCCGAATGGCACAACTTTGACAGAGGGCTGCATCGCAATGATCACAGAAGGTAATGCTGTCGCGACTTGGGTGATAAACACAACTCATAGATCTGGTCCTAGGTAACTAGAGATACCTCGTGCTAATACCAAATAGAATCGGTGAAATCAACAAACTGTTTGATCGCCTGAACTGAAACAGCGAGCCCTGTGGAATGGAGTTCCTTGGACAACTTCGACAGGGCGCGTGCACTCCTCTCCCACCAATGCTCAAGCCAAATCGTCCGAGTGCCTAAGTCAGGGAAGGTTTAGCCAAGGGCAAGTCTTTGCAAGTTGCAAGCCAGCCAGGTCAAAGACCAGCTAGCAGCAGACAGATTCCAGCAGGCAGATAGTCAATTCTCAATTTACCTGCCGCATTTATCATTCATCGTCTTGCACTGGGTGAAATTTGTTTCAAAGGAAATTTCAGATGAGTAAGGGAAAATGTCACATAAGAAATGTGCATAGCGTCCAGTCGCAATAGCTGTCCGCTGTCTGTTGCCAGCCGCTAGCTGATTTTTGCAAGTGGCTAGGGATAGAGTAGGTAGGGCCTACGGAGTTGGTGATACTCATCCAACTGCGGTTGCCAACTTCGCTCCAGTTCCTGTATGGCAACGCCTGCTTCCAATTGGGTGTGCAGGTCAGTGCTGCCGAGAATGATCTCTATGGGAAGGTGGTTGAATTCATATTCATAGGGAGGTGAGATCCAGTGAAAGTCTTCCCTATGGCAGGTTAGCACCGCCTGAATGAGGGTGAGAGAGGTTGAATAGGGGCGGTAAAGTTCTGGATTGATGAGGTGGATTTGGAAGCCGGCGCAGCTTTTACCTTGCCATTTGTCAAAAGACGGAATGAAACGAGCGGTCCGTAATACGCATCCGGAAAGTTCACGATGAGCAAGAAACTTCGAAATACGCTCTGGTTTGAGGAATGGTGCACCCCACAGCTCGAAGGGGGTAGTGGTGCCTCGACCCTCTGAAAGATTCGTTCCCTCCAGAATAACTTGGCCGGGATACACTAAGGTTGACTCAGGGGTAGGTAAATTAGGTGAGGGAGGCACCCAATACAGTCCTGTCTGGCGAAAAACCATGTCCCGTGTCCAGCCGTTCATAGCAAATACTTGCAGAGGAGCGCCAATCTCGAAAGCCTCGTTGTAAAGCCGTGCCAATTCGGCCATTGTGAGGCCGTGGCGCATGGGGACTGGGAAATAACCAACGAAGGAGCGGAGCTCAAGATCGAGAAGGTTTCCTTCACAGAGGCGGCCGCCAATGGGATTTGGACGGTCGAGGACCACAACTAGAACGTCGTGGCTCCGAGCAGCCTCCAGACAGAAGGCCAAGGTGGTACCGAAGGTATAAACTCTTGTTCCTACGTCCTGGAGATCAACTACCAGGACGTCAATGTGCGAAAGCATGGCCTCCGTGGGTTGACGGGTCTGACCGTAGAGACTAAAGACCGGAATAGAAAGGCGGGGATCAACGAAATCGTCCGACTCTACCATGTTGGCCTGTTGTTCACCGAAATAACCATGCTGCGGGGCAAAGATTGCTGTGAGTCGAGCTCCATATTCCAGAAGTCGATCTCGGGTGTGTCGAAGACAAGCATCAACTGAGGCCTGGTTTGAGAGCAGACCAACTCTAGCGGTTGTGAGCCAGGCAGGCTGAGTCGCAAGCAGGTTATCTATGCCCAGCTGGACGGATGCCATCAATTAAGCTCCCAATGGAGTTGAGCGCTGGGCACTCAACCGTGGAACCAGGAACGAGCGAGGTTCGCTGTCAAATTGAAAATCCTAAAGACAAAGTACGTTAAGTGCTCTGATATGGGATGTGTAATATGAGATAGGGGATATAAAACGAGACCTTCTTAACAGGCCGGCTTGCTTGATTATTTGCCTCAAATCGCACATCTCATATCTCACAGCAATCGGCGTCCATCTTCCTAGTCACGCTTATTGCGCCAAAAGTTATTATAAAGATGCATGTTCTACAGTCAAGGGAAGTATTGGGGCTGTCCGGTAACCTCTATATTCCTCCCCCTCGACGGGGGAGGATAAAGGTGGGGGTGAGCCTCCGCCTAGCGCATAGCGCCAAGCGCATAGCAAAAGATAATTCCTCTCAACACTATGCCCTATGCTTTTTGCGCCATGCGATCTCTTCTCTTTAGACGCCCCTCCCACCAAGGGAAGGGAGAGTAGTTGTCGGAAAGCCTCTATTGAAAGTTCGGCGGAGAGAAGAGTGAGTTAGGAGATTGAAGGGTGAAACGGGCAGAAAAGGAGACTGCTTGACGTTTTGGGTCTTATTTAGTAGAGTCGCTTTGTTTCAGGATGAGCTGAGTGGGCCTCTAGAAAACGCCACTTTAGAAACGCTCCACAAATGGATGTCTGATTGGACGCATACATGGCCCGCAAGTCCACCTATAACATTCTCATGTATTCCCACGACACTTATGGTTTGGGGCATATTCGCCGCACCTTAGCCATTGCCTCCCATTTGCGGACTCCCAATGTTAATATCCTCATCATTACAGGGTCCCCAATAGTTGGCCGATTCTCTTTCCCCCCACAGATTGATTTCGTCCGTGTCCCTGGCATGATCAAAATGACCAACGAAGAGTACCTGCCTCTATCTATAAAAATTAACACACGCCATGCCCTTAAAATTCGTCAAACTATAATTACCAGTACCGCTAAGGCCTTTCAACCACGGCTGTTTATTGTGGATAAAGCACCTTTGGGGCTCAAGAGGGAGATTATTCCTGCTTTGCAGTGGATTAATCGTTGCCATGAAAATACGAGGACCGTTCTTGGCCTTAGGGATGTCATGGACGATGCTGCCAGCACAAAGAAGGATTGGGAGGAAAAGGGCGTCTATGAGGTGCTGGATCGTTATTACTCGGAAATCTGGGTATACGGAAATCAAAACTTTTATGACCCAATTAGTGAATACGACATACCGGAAGATATCAGTCAAAAAATGGTCTTCACTGGATACATACCAAGAACAGTGCCCAAAGCAGGAGAGATAAATGAGGTGAGGAAGGAACAGCGTCTTGGCCCTGACGAGAAACTCGTGGTGGTTACTACTGGGGGTGGTGGAGACGGCTACGAGCATATGGACGCCTATCTCAGGATGCTCGAGTCATGGGGGGAGTCGCCCCCCTTCCGAACAGTCATGGTCACAGGGCCCTTCATGCCCAAAAAGAGAAGAATAGAGATTTTCAACAGAGCAAGGCGGCTTAAGGTACGCACCTACCGATTTTACCGACGCATGGAGCGATTAATAGGTGCTGCCGATGTAGTCGTATGCATGGGGGGATACAATACCGTATGTGAAATTTTAAGCCAGCGGAAGCCTTCCCTTATCATCCCCAGGGAGCACCCACGGCGAGAGCAGTTGATCAGAGCGCAAATTTTGTGCAAGCAGAACCTGGCAGATTATATTCCTTGGGATGAGGTGGAACCCAGTGTTTTGCGGCGTAAGCTCCTTGCTATGATTGAGAAACCTGAACCATATCATGAGGCAATAAGCAATTTCCGTTTCACGGGTCTGGAGATAATGAGTGAACGGTTGGCCGAGTTCCGCGGCGAGATATCCAGAGAGAAGAAAGTGTTGCATCTTTAACCCGGATGCTTGGTAAATCATCCGGATGACCACTGCAATTGTCACGAAGTATACAAACAAATTTGGAAACAGAGTCCGCGACCGCGGACTTTTTCTGTTACCGGCAAGGGTTCGCCCGTCAGAAGTCGGCTTTTACTGCTTTTCTATTTTTTTTGATACCTGAAACCTGACACCTGTCGAAGATCCCGCCTGAAGCGAAGCGGCAGCGGGGAAACCGGAACCCGCCTAGACTGAAGAGTGCGTGCGTGATAATATCAAAGACTCTCTTTTCAGTTCTAGCCCGGACATAGTTAGTAAATCTCAAATCCCAAAAAAAGAGAAATCAGATTCCCGTTGTGGGATATGAGACGCGAGATATGATAAAGGTTAAGGGACTTGAACAGGGACCAGAAGACAGCTATAGGTTATATTCTGAAAGGGTACCCCCGTATCAGTGAAACCTTTATTTCAAATGAAATATATTTGCTGGAACAACTTGGTTTCTCACTCCATATTTTTTCCATGCGCGAGCCCAGGGAATCGTTCACCCATGAGAGTGTGAACCACATTCGGGCAGCAGTGGACTATCTCCCTTCTACTCTTCTGGCGCCTTTGCCGCGTCTCTTATACCACAATGTAAAACTGGCCCGACAGCGTCCCCAAGCTTATTCCGAGGCTTTCCAGTTGATGATTACCCGCCTCCGGCGGAAAAAGAAAGTCGCTACTATAAAGCACTTGCTCCAGGCAGGTTATCTCGTCCATGCTCTCCTCCCAGGTAAGGGTGTTAATCACCTACACGCTCATTTTGCCCACTCTCCGACTTCAGTGGCGTTGTTTGCCCATAAATTGTGCGGTCTACCCTATAGCTTCAGCGCCCATGCCAAGGATATCTATACTTCCGACCAAGGTCAGCTCGAGGAAAAAATCGCTTTGGCAAAATTCGTTGTTACCTGCACTGAATACAACCGTCTTTTTCTGCAAGGGTTGGCTACAGAAGGGGGTGCTATTTACCGAGTCTATCATGGTATTGATGCCGAACTTTTTTCAGGGCAGTTTGAGTCTCGGAAGCCTTCACCTCCATACCGTATTCTCAGCATTGCCCGTCTGGTTGACAAGAAGGGACTACCCACCGTTTTTCGTGCTCTGCGCAATCTACTCGACCGAGGATATTCATTACACTACACTCTCATCGGCGATGGCGAAGAGAGGCGAGCAATTTTGCGGCAACTGCGGAGTCTAGGGCTTGGGACAATATCAACCTGGTTGGGCACCCAGCCTCACCACAGGGTCATTGATGAGTACCAGAAAGCCGACCTTTTCGTCTTGGGATGTGAAGTGGCTAAGAACGGTGATCGGGATGGCATTCCCAACGTTTTCCTGGAGAGCATGGCCATGGGAGTACCCGTTGTAGCCACCCGAGTCTCAGCAATCCCAGAACTTGTGGAAGATGGTCGAACTGGACTGCTGGTGGACCCTGGTGAACACGGAGAAATGGCCCAGTGTATGGCTAAGTTGCTAGGTGACCAGCAGCTGCGGCATCGGATCATCGCCGCGGGGCGCAGACGTGTAGGGGAGGAGTTCGATAATCGAAAACTTATCCACAAGCTGGCAGAGATATTTGAAACAGCTGGACTAAAGCGTGCATAGCGCTATGCGCTATGCAAAGGCCTCCATGCTTGGAGAGTAACACTTACTCTTAACCCATTGATTTGCAGTGATTCTTGTCATGTCCGACTCGTTGCGCATCGCCTTCTATGCCCCTTTAAAACCGTTGGACCATCCTCATCCATCTGGTGACCTGGTGATAGGCACCGGTCTTCATCAGTTCCTTACAGGACGGGGTCATAAGCTAGGTAGAATGAGCCGACTCCGGGCCCGCTGGCTTTACTGGAAACCTTGGCTTTGGCCGCAGGTTGTTCGACATCGGGATCGGGCCTTGAAACGTTGCGACAAAATGGCAGCCAGGCTCTGGCTTACCTATCACAGCTATTACAAAGCGCCGGACCTACTAGGGCCATACTGTTGCCGCCGACTCTCCATTCCGTATGTGATTTTCCAAGGCATCTACTCAACCAAGCGACGGAAGCACTGG
>JAJDNB010000262.1 GCA_022340905.1 Deltaproteobacteria bacterium
TCCAATATTGGTGCTAGCTTGGCCCCGCACTGCTCTTTATAGAAATCATCGCTAAATGCTTTTAGGTCTACATTTGCCGCGTCTAGATAAGGATTGATCAGATCCAGAGCTTCCGAGGTCATATAACCGTTGGTTACAAAGATGTTTTTCATTCCGAAGGAGTGGGCCAATTTGGCTGTCTCATAGGCATACTCAAAAAATATGGTTGGCTCTGTATACGTGTAGGAAAGAGAACGGCAGTTACTTTGACGGGCGGATTGCACTACCTTTTCGGGGGGAAACTCCTCACCCATGATCCGCTTGCTTTCCCTGGGCATTTGGGAGATGTCAGCATTTTGGCAGAAGAGGCAGCGAAAATTACAGCCCACAGTGGCTATTGAATATGTGTGGGTTCCCGGCTGGAAGTGAAACAAAGGTTTTTTTTCCACCGGATCCACGTGCCTAGCGATTGCCCGCCCGTAGACCAGAGTTTGGAGACGTCCACTTTGGTTTTCTCGGACGCCACAAATCCCCCGTTTCAGATCTTTGATGACGCAGCGGTGAGCGCACAGATGGCACTGAACTTTTTGGTCCTCCAGGCTTTCATAAAGCATTGCCTCTCGCATGTGTTAGATTCCCTGGTGCGGAGGAGCGTCAAATAAAGGGTCCACAGAATGCATAGGGCATGGAACAAGGAGCCAGGAGGCAGAATCCAGAATTCAGGAGGAAAGCAATTGAGATGCCTCTCTTTGAACCGCAGAATGTCGAACAAGGAATTTCGAATATCGAAGTGATCACTTCATCATTCTGCGGTTCCTTGTTCTGCTGTTCGACCTGCCAGCCATCGTCCGCCTGAGGCGGACTCAGGCGAGGCGGGCGGGTATTCAGAACTTTGAACCGTCTGTCGTCTGTCCTCTGACCTCTAATCCCCGTCACGGGCGTAGAATCGCTTCAGGTGGCCTTTTTTCTTTCCACGCAGGTGGTGGCGAATAAACCTTGAGCGTGCCTTGAGGAAGTTGACCATGCTTTTTGTGCAGCGGGGTTGTCAGGTGGTCTTTGCAGGTAATAAACCGGTAGGAAATGTTTACTTGCATGGCAATAAAAGCGCCCAGGGGATTTTGTTGGAAAAAGGGGTGGCCCTCTACTGTCCGGGCCACTTTAGATAGGCTCAGAGGAAAGAATATCACCGTACCCCAACGGATTGGAGTTGGCCCGAGGATCCTCGCAATCATCTCCTTGAGTTCCCATACACTAAAAAAACGAGCCTGACGATAGATGCTCTCCCTTATAAGACCCTTGAGACGACGGTTTATAGCCATGAACGCATATTTGTTCAGCACTCCTAGGACCACCCGCCTGCGAGTCACCCTAAAAGCCTCGGCCAGCGCTTTCTCAGGATCTTCGACAAACTCCAAGGTGTTGATTAAAGCGGACAGTTCGAATTCATTGTCCTCAAAGGGGAGATGCTCGGCCCAACCAATGTGAAGATCCACGCTTTCCCGCAGTCGACTCCGAGCTCGTTCCAGCATGTAAGGACTGGCGTCCAGGCCGGTTACTTGTAGACCCAGGTCTCTGAACCATTCTAGATGAATACCAGTGCCCGAGCCAATATCCAAAATACGTTCCCCGGGGCGGGGTTCGAGGTATCGTTTGATCAGTTCGCGCTCCAGCTGAAGCGCTTGCGCACCACCTGGCCTTTGATACCATTCATCATAGTGTTGGGCGCTCTTATGATCAAACGCACACTTCAAGTTACTTCCTCCCCATCCACCGTGATTTCTACCCATTATACTCTTTTAGCACTACTTTCACCAGTTCGCAGAGCGCAAAGAGCATAGAGTTAAAATTTCGAAATTCGAAATTAAAAATCCGAAATCCGTAATTGTTTTCTGTCCTCTGTCGTCTGTCGTCTGTCGTCTGATTCCATCCCCTATGCCATCAAATGTCCTCCCTAAGCACTGCCCCTTTCGCACCAGAACTCACTAGCTTACTATATCTGAAAACATAGCCTTCCCTAATCTTAGGCTCAGGAGGTCGCCACCGTTCCCGCCGTCTCTTGAGTTCCTCCTCCGAGACTTTTAGATTCAACTCTTTAGCGGGAATGTTGATTTCTATCCGATCTCCCTCCTCCACCAGTGCTATGGGACCACCGTCAGCCGCCTCAGGAGAAATGTGACCTATGGCGGCACCCTTGGTGCCACCACTGAAACGGCCGTCAGTGATCAAAGCAACCTCTTTGTCTAAGCCCATTCCCACGATAGCGGAGGTGGGAGTTAGCATCTCTCGCATGCCCGGTCCACCTTTTGGCCCTTCGTAGCGAATCACCACCACATCCCCACTTTTAATCTGTCCGGTCATAATGGCATCCACCGCGGCCTCTTCGGCATCGAATACCCTGGCGGTTCCCTGGTTTACCAACATCTCGGGCGCCACAGCCGATTGCTTGACCACTGCACCCTCCGGAGCCAAGTTGCCGAACAAAATTGCAATGCCCCCTTCAGCGTGGTAAGCATCCTTTATCTCTCGAATTACTTCAGAATTTTTCACTTTCACTGACTGGAGATTTTCCCCTACGGTCTTGCCGGTAACGCTAATGGGTCCTCGATGAATCAAGTCGGCCTCCGCCAGTCTGGCCATTACTCCATGAACACCTCCGGCTGCATCTAAATCCTCTAGCCGATGAGGTCCAGCTGGACTGAGGCTGCAGAGATGAGGAATTCTTTGGCTGACCTTATTGAACAAGTCTAAATCGAGATCGATCTTTGCCTCATTGGCAATAGCGGGGACATGCAGAACTGTATTGGTGGAACAACCCAAAGCCATATCTATGGCAATAGCATTTTCGAAGGCCTCTTTCGTGGCGATTTGGCGTGGGGTTATGTTGCGGGATATCAATTCCATAATCTGCATGCCCGCCTTTTTGGCCAGTCGGTACCGAGCCGCAGCTACAGCTGGAATAGTACCATTACCAGGAAGACCAAGACCCAAAGCCTCTGTAAGACAGTTCATCGAATTGGCGGTAAACATCCCGGCACAAGAGCCACAACCGGGGCAAGCGCAATCCTCTATCTCAGTCAACTGCTCTTCAGTCATCTTTTCAGATTTTACTGCCCCCACTCCCTCGAAAACAGTAATCAGATCAATTACTTTGTTATCCAGTCTGCCAGCGAGCATGGGACCACCGCTAACAACCACCGCTGGGATGTTTAGACGGAGAATGGCCATGAGCATTCCCGGAACCACCTTGTCGCAATTTGGGATAGCCACGATCCCGTCGAAGGGATGAGCCTTCGCCATTATCTCCACTGAATCGGCTATGAGTTCACGGCTGCACAGAGAATATTTCATGCCCTCGTGGTTCATGGCAATGCCGTCACAAACTCCTATGGTACTGAACTCTATTGGCGTTCCACCCGCCAATCTAATACCAGCCTTAACCGCCTCGGCGATTCGATCCAGATGGATGTGGCCTGGGATAATTTCGTTGGCCGAATTTGCTATGCCCACCATGGGTCGGGCGATCTCGTCATCGGTGAGGCCCATCGCCTTAAATAAAGAACGGTGGGGGGCTTTCTCCACTCCTTTTTTCATAATATCACTACGCACTGTTTTCCTCCGAAGATATACTGAAATTGTAATCTTAGGCAGTCAGTTTTGACGGTGGGTAGAAATTCTATAATCAATGAGATATTTGGAAACTTTAGAATAAAATCCCTCCATTATCAAGGGCAAAAATAACACTTGACAGTGTATGGTGATAACTATAGTTTACTTTCAAAAGTTAACTGACCTCTTCATTCACGACACCAGGAAAAACGAAATGGATGATTACAAGGCCCTTTATCCAATCGGCATTGTGGCCGAGCTTTTAAATATCCATCCCCGCACCTTGAGAATCTACGAGCGCGAGGGCCTGATCAAGCCCGCCCGGCGCAGCGGTAAGAGGTTCTTCTCCAACAACGACTTGAAATGGCTCAGGTGCCTCCGCAAGCTGATTCACGAAGACGGCCTTAACATTGCCGGGATAAAGAAGCTCTTGACCCTTGCCACCTGCTGGGAAATTCGTCATTGTACCGAAGAAGAGCGCAGAAACTGCCCAGCAGTGCTTGATTTTCCTGTTCCTTGCTGGGAACTGAAACCCAAAGCCTGCCGCAATAAAGATCTCGAGTGCCAAAACTGCGATGTTTATCTGACCAAGAAAGAACAACTGATGCTTGACAACTGTTGCGATGAGAGGCCCTCTTAGCTAGTACCTCAGGAATCTTTAGCCCGGATGTTTCATGAATTGCCGTCGCGAGACCATGAAGATGGGCGTGCCACCTGGCAACCGTCCCGCGCTACCGCGGGATTGGTTCCGAGGCGTACCTGAACGGTATGTCGCAGGAGCCGACACCCGAGGACGCCAGGAAGAACGGCCATATCCGTGGTCGCAGCAGGTGATTCATGAAATATCCGGGCTAGGTGGCTGTTAATGGTTTTGCGTGGCTTTATACATCACAAGCCCTCCTCGCTTTCCCATATTCACACCGTCTATACGACAGCTTTACAGTAGAGTAAAGAAATCAGGGAGATACTAAGAATTCAAGTCTCCAGGGGGCGAAATCTGAGCATACCGTTATTCCAGTATTCTTCCTCGCTGAATAGCCAGAAAAATCTTACTTTACTTGACGCAGGCTGCCGGACTTTTTATAATCCATCCATTCGCGGAAACCGACCGAAGAGATTCCAGACTACATATGAAATTTATGCTTCCGGTGGGGCCCGTGATTTGTATTTTATACCAAAGCCATCGAAAGTTCTTTTTTGAATCGGACATCTAGCGGAAAATTGTTCTAAACCTCCATCTGAGGCTGTCATGTACACAGTGGGCATTGATATTGGTTCTGTAAGCATTAACTGCGCAGTATTAGATAAAGATGGCGATCTTGTCTACGAAGCACCCTACCAACGCCACTTCGGCAGGTTTGTGCCGCATACCTTGCAGACCTTCGAGGCAATCTACCAACGCTTTGGCGAAGATACGATAGAATCCGTCGCTTTCACCGGCAATCATGGCAAAATCATTGCCTCCCGTCTCAAGGCTCTTTACGAGTATGAATCCATTACCCAGGTCCTTGGTGTACTCTACCTTGTTCCCGACGCCTCTGCCATTGTCACCATGGGCGGCCAGGATGCCGCTCTGTACCTGCTCACTCATCGCGATGGTCAGTGGTACCTCAAATCTTTCGCCATGAATGGACCTTGTGCTGCCGGGACCGGCTCCTTTATTGACCAGCAGGCAGAGAGGCTCTCGTCCTTTCTATACGACGAAAATGTGACATTTTCTCAAGAGCACATATCAGAGATTCTTGCCGATTTTATTGCTCGGGGTCAGGACAGCACTGGTGCTGCTCCAGTGGCCTGCCGCTGCACCGTTTTCACCAAATCAGATATGATCCATTTGCAGAATAAAGGCGAACCTTTGGCAAATATTATTGCAGGTTTGCATCAAGGCAATGCTGCCAACTACATCAGTACTATTGTTGCCAGCCAAGAGGTAAAATCCCCAGTTGTTTTTATAGGAGGCGTTGCCACGAACCAGTTGCAAGTGAAGGCCTTTCGCCGCTACTTCCCGGACCTTATTGTCCCCCCCCATCACACCTCCCTGGGAGCACTGGGGGCAGCCCTTTTTGCCCGCCGGCAAAACCAGCTAAGCAAACCAGATCTCACTGCTTTGGAGACAATGGCGGATGGAGCAGCCAGCGATTTCCCCATAGCTCCCCCCCTGCGGTTGCACAAGACCAAGTTCACCGACAATGTGGTTATCCCGAAGAGAAAGCACGTGCTCAGCACAAAGCTACAGGTTTACTTGGGAGTGGACATTGGCTCCACCACTACCAAAACTGTCCTCATGGATGTTAATCAGAACATCATCCACAAACAGTATGTCCGCACCCAGGGGAAACCCATCGAAGTGACTCAGAGACTTCTGACCGGCATACATGAAGAATTTGGTGATACTCTCGAGTTTCTGGCCACCGCCACTACAGGCTCGGGCCGCCACGTGGTGGGCGATTTCATTAATGCGGACCTCATTATTGACGAAATTACTGCCCATGCTCGGGCAGCGGTTTATTGGGATCAGGAGGTCGACACGGTCTTCGAGATAGGCGGTCAGGATTCGAAATACATCTGGATTGAACAGGGCAACCCTATGGACTTTGACATGAACAAGGTCTGTGCCGCCGGAACCGGAAGTTTTCTTCACGAACTGGCCAACAAACTGCGAATAAACATCGTCAAAGAATTCCAGGAAATTGCCCTATCCTCCAAGGCCCCGATCAACTTGGCTGAGCGCTGTACGGTGTTTATGGAATCCGACCTCGTTTCCTACGCGCAGAAAGGCGCCCGTCTGGAAGACCTTATCGCCGGCCTCTGTTATGCCATCGTTTACAATTATCTCAACCGTGTAGTGGGAAAAAGGAGGATCGGCAAACGAGTAATGTTTCTCGGTGGGCCTTCTCTGAACAAAGGGATTGTCGCAGCTTTTGAAAATGTTCTTCGGCAAGAAATCATCATGCCGGAACATCGAGAGGTTCTTGGTGCTCACGGTGCTGCCTTGAGTATCATGGAGAAACGGCTAAATTCACAAGTGGTGGGATCAAATTTTCTGGGACTCGAGCACCTGATTGAGGCTGACATTTCCCACAAGGAGACCATTTGCCGTGCTGACAAAAACTGCCACAACGAGTGCAAGCTGAAGATATATAACTTTGGCGGCCGCAAGAGTGTCTGGGGAGGCGACTGTGGCCGATATGAAATGCGGGGAGACAGAAAAGAGACCGAAGAAGACTGGTTCAAAAAGCGCGAACTTCTCTTTCTCCAGTACCTCAATGACCGGGTTGTAGATTGGCGTGAACTCCTATCTCGTGCAGTGGCGGCTAACCAACCATGTGAGTCCTTTGACGGCAAACCTACCATAGCTATACCCCGGGCCCTCCACATGCTACAGCACGGCATACTTTGGGCTCATTTCTGGAGTAAGTTGGGCTTCGCCGTTGTCTTTTCTCCCAAAACCAACCACGAAATTTCAGTAGCGGGCATTGAGTCCATGACCGCAGAGACGTGCTATCCCATAAAGGTATTTCACGGACACGCCAAAACCCTCTTGGCAAAAACCCGCTACCTTTTCCTACCCACTATTATTAATATGCCTACATCCCAAACTGAAGAAACAGGCTTTTTTTGCCCACTTGTGCAGGGCAGTCAGTACATGGCCAGAGCAGCTTTGGACATCCATGGTCCTTCCCTGATTTCCCCTACCGTGTACTTGAAGGAATCGGTTGAGCGAGTCGTCTTGGACCTCCATAGGAATTTGGGAGACCTTTTAGGTATCGGCCGAAGCCAAATCGACCGCGCCTATCGTCAAGCCCTGGAAGCTCAGGTAGCTTTTCAAAACGATCTTATCCAATATGGCAAGAACTTCCTCGAATCTTTACAAGCCAACGACCTCTGGGTTGCGGTGAGCGGCCGTCCCTATAATCTCTATGATGAGAGGCTAAATCTGAAACTTGGACACAATCTGGCCAAATTAGGAATCAAGGCCATCCCTCAGGATTTTCTGGACACTTCATGCGTGGATTTGAGCGATTTCCCCAATATGTACTGGGGGTCAGGTGCCCAGATTATCCGCACAGCCAAGTTTGTTGAGGCTAATTCCGGCGCTTACGGATTACACCTTACCAACTTTAGCTGCGGTGCCGACTCTTTTATCGAACACTTTTATCGCCACGTCATGGGACAAAAACCCTATCTCATTCTAGAGCTCGATGAACACAGTGCAGTGGCTGGCATGATTACCCGGCTGGAAGCATTCAAGAACGTGATTCAAAACGAGCACAGCCAAAATCTTAGAAATTGGCAGAACACAAAGTGTTGCGCGTCTTAAATCAGTTGTATTAATGCAAAACCGCATAGCGCAAAGCGGATTGCGGTGAGAGAGTTAAACCATGGGTCAATTTGCAACACTGAAGGCCAAGGTCGGTAAGTTCAGCCTGGCTAACAAGACCATCCTCGTACCAGAGATGGGACGTTCCAGTAGTTTGCTGGTTGCCGCCGCAATGCGAGGGTTCGGCGTTGATGCACAAGTAATGGAAACCTACAAAGGTTTGCAACGGGGTAAGCAGTACACGTCTGGCAAAGAATGCTTTCCTTGCCAGATTACCCTAGGAGATGTCCTTTACCATTTGGAGCGCGAAAAAGAGTTGCTCGGAGAGGCCTTCAAACCTGAAAACTATCTTTACTTCATGGCTGAATCTGGGGGACCATGCCGATTCGGCATGTACAACAAGTTGCACCGAATCATTTTAGACTCCATGGATGGTTTCAGCAAAACCCGCATTGCCTCCCTCACGGCTGAAGACTCCTATTCTATTGGTGGCTTAATGAAGCCAGAAGAAAGAACGCACTTCCGAAGAACTGCCTACGTGTCTATTGTCATCAGTGACATTCTCGATCGAATGCTTTGGCACACCCGGCCATACGAGAAGGAAAAAGGCCAGGCCGAAGCTTATTACGATAAAGCCCTAGACACCATGTGTCTGGCTGTTGAAATGCACGGCCGCAAGAAAAGATTTCAGAAAGTCTATAAGATTTTAGAAGAGGTTGTAAGAAAGTCCCAAGACATAGTAGATCCTAAAATTCCACCAAAACCACTCATAGGTATGGTCGGAGAGATTTACTTGCGCAGTCACACCAAGTCAAACCAGGATCTCATCAAGCTCTTGGAAAACTATGGGGGAGAGGTCGTCAATGCCTCCATAGCAGAATGGGTGAACTTCGTTTCTTACGAAAATATGCACAAGGCTAAAAGGCAAGCCATTTTGGCCCTGAGGCAGCGTGAACTCACGTTACTGCGCCAACACTTGCGTGACTGGTTGAATAACCGCATCGAGCTCACGTACCAGTATTTTCGGATGGATCAGGTTTACCGCCGGGCCAAGCAACACCTCGACATTTACGAAGACCACAAGATTGACAAACTCGAAAAGCAGCTTGATAATGGTCGCCTCTTTTCTTTTCACGTGGGGACCGAAGCAGCCCTCAGCATTGGTGGAGCCTTGGAATACTGCCGCCACGGCTTTGATGGTATCGTAAACGTTTTTCCCTTCACCTGCATGCCCAGCACCATGTGTTCAGCAGTTCTCAAGCCCATCCTGGACCGCAAACAAATCCCTTACATCGATGCCGCTTACGACGGCACCTACCAGCCAAACCTTGCGGCAGCGATTCGCACCTTTATGTACCAAGCGGCACAGCATCAAGAGAAGCGCTTGGCGCAAAGCGCATAGAACAGCTGGCAGCTAGCAACTGGCAGCAGGCAGTAACTCTAGACTGGCGGGAATGTGTCTTTCTGTTAGCTAGGAGCCGCCAGCTGTCCGCTGCCTTCTGCCAGCTGGGAATTGCCCTATGCGCAATTCCCTTGCATTCCCCCGACCCCTGGTTTATCTTATCGTCAAGCTAATCCCAAGTCTTCACTATCCACATAAGTTTAGAGTGTGACTCAGTCTTTGCAGAGGAGGTGAGCAGCCGAGATTAAGGCGTAACTCCAATATGGGCCGACAAATGCTAATCAATGCCGACGAGCCCGAAGAATATCGTTTGGCAATCATCTCAGGAAAAAAGCTGGAGGAATTTTACCTTGAGACAACCACTCGTGAAAACACGGTGGGTAATATTTACAAGGGGGTAGTTGAAAATATTCAACCCAGCCTGCAAGCCGCCTTTGTAAACCTTGGCGCCGAAAAAAACGGCTTTCTTCAGCTGCACGAGATCCACCCCGACTATTACCAACATGAGCCACCCGCCGAAGGCAAACGCGCTCGTATACAAGATGTACTCGGGCCAGGGCAAGAGCTTATGGTACAGGTGGTTAAAGAGGCTACACCCACCAAGGGGGCCTTCCTCACTACCTACATTTCACTTCCGGGCCGTTATCTTGTTTTCATGCCTGGTAGCAAACACGGAGGTATCTCTCGAAGAATCGAAGACGAACAACAGCGGCAGCGGCTGAAAAAGATAATTAGCCAGCTTCAAGTGCCCGAGGGCATCCATCTCATAGTGCGAACTGCCGGAGAGAACCGAACCAAGCGCGAGTTATCCAAGGACTTTCGTTATCTGTTTCGGCTATGGAACAATATAAAGGCGAACGCCCAAGAGGTGAAACCTCCAGCTCTCCTCTATCAGGAAAGGGATCTTACCATCCGCGCAATCAGAGACTATTTCACTACTGGGGTAAAGAAAATTCTGGTTGATAACAAAGAAGTCTATAAGCGGGTCAAGGACTTTATGGCCATTGTTTCTCCTCGCCATCGCTGGTTGGTGAAACTCTACAAGGAGAAACGACCCATTTTTGCCGAATATCAACTAGAAAACCAGATCGAGACCATCTATAGCAACAGGGTCTCCTTGAAATCCGGAGGATTCCTACTCATAGACCTCACTGAGGCCTTGGTTGCCGTGGACGTTAACTCTGGTAGATTCAGCCGCGAAAAACAGTTAGAAGAAACAGCATTCAAGACCAATCTGGAGGCAGCGGTAGAAGTGCCACGTCAGTTAAGGCTCCGCGATCTGGGGGGTTTGGTGGTCATTGATTTCATCGATATGAAAGATCGCAAGCACATTCGCCAGGTGGAAAGAACACTTCGGGAGGAATTTAAGAAAGATCGCGCCAGAGTGGAGCTCGGACGAATAAGCAAATTCGGTCTCATGGAAGTATCCCGGCAGCGGCTTCGCCCCTCCCTGCAATCCACTTCTTACGTGTCGTGCAGCCGTTGCGGCGGAGCAGGAGTAGTCCGTTCTACTGAGGCAACCGCCCTATCCTACTTGCGCAAAATATGGCTAGAGCTCAGCCGCGGTGAAGTCAATCGAATTCAGGGTTATTTCTCTAAGGAAGTAGCAGAGTATCTGCAAAACAAGAAACGAGGGGAAATCTTAAAACTGGAGAGTCGCTATTCGGCAAACATTCACATCGAGGGTAACCGAGACATAACCCCCGGAGAGGGAAGATTAGAATTTTTCCACGACGAGTCCGGAGGTTAGGTGGCTAAAGAGCCACAGGATTTCGGAATGCGGATTGCGGATTTGCGATTTAAAAACAAGGAGACAGCCCTTCGACAAGTTCAGGGCAGGAAGCCAGAATCCAGAATTCAAGAGAAAGGCAGTCCGAGTTGACCTCATCTGACCTACTACCTGTTTGAACCGCAGAATATCGAACAAGCAATTTCGAATGTCGAAGTGATCACTTCATCATTCTGCGGTTCCTTGTCCTGCTGTTCGATATTCACTACTTTTCAGTAATGGTTCTAATAGCGGACCCTTAGACTATAACTGTCCTCTTTACTGCAGCCACAACCTCATCAGGATCATCCACCAACTGGATTAGATCCATGTCATCAGACGATATCTTGCCTGTCCCGAGTAGCCGCTCACGTATCCACTTTACCAGACCTGTCCAATAATCATTCCCTACCAAAATCACCGGAAAGGGCTTGATGCGATCTGTCTGGATGAGGGTGATTGCCTCAAATAGTTCGTCCAGAGTTCCGAAACCACCTGGAAAGACCACGTAGGCCTGAGCATACTTTACAAACATCACTTTACGGATGAAAAAGTACCTGAAGTCTAACACCACATTCGCGTAGGCATTGGGCTGCTGCTCCATGGGAAGATGGATGTTCAACCCCACAGATTGAGCACCACCTTCGACAGCGCCCCTGTTGGCCGCCTCCATGAGACCAGGACCGCCGCCGGTAATCACATTGAACCCATTTTCCGCAAACAACCTAGCAACGGCCCTCGCCTTTTCGTATAGTGGATCGTCCGCTCCAATACGAGAAGAACCGAAAATGGACACTGCTGGATAGATTTCTGCCATTGTCTCAAAGCCATCCACGAATTCCGATATTATACGAAAAAGCCGCCAACTTTCCTTCACCGTAATATCGTCTATTGGATACCGTCTTTCAACCATCTCTCTCTCCCTTTCGGGATCAATAGTTACCTTTTCGCATTGATAATAAAAAGCCCGAAACCATTAGAAAACCATTTACAAACTTCGTGCCAGTCGAGGCTTGGACAACGCAAAGAGACAATTTGTCAAATTTTCGAGTTGTTCAAGGGAACTAAAAAATATAAACCGCAGAACTGCAGAACAAGGAACCGCAGAATATCGAGGTAACAAATATTTTCTGATTACTTTCAACTACTTCTGCTGTTTCCGCCGGAGGCGGATTCGATATTCGATATTCTGGACTTTGAATAAAAAAAGCGGGAATAATCCCGCCCAGCCTATCAACTCAAGACCCACGTGTTGCTCTCAGGGATTCCCTGCCAAAGATTTCAATTATGCCATCTGAGAAATCTCCTGAAGGTAGTCCTCCACTAGGCGCTCCTGGTCGCTCCTGGTAATTATCTGTTGCACACGCTCTTCGGCGCGTTGGAGTGCGGCATTGACCACTTGGGCCCTCAGTTGTCTCCTGGCCTCTCTGACCACTATCTGGGCTTCGATCCTTGCCTTATCCAATATGTGCTCCGCATTCTCCCGCGCATTTTCAATGAGGCGCGCCCTCTCCCTTTCGCCCTGCTCACCGATTTTCTGTCTTATTTTGTCAATTTCTTTGTCCAAAGATTCAAAACGTTGCTCAACCTCTTGCAATTGCCGTTTTGCCTCACCGTAGGCCTGTTCGGCTCCCTCGATCCGTTCGCGAATCAAACGACTGCGTTCGCGGAAAAAGCGTATCAAAGGCTCGCGGAGCAATTTGACCAAGACAAAGACGAATATCAAGAAATTGAGCACTCGCCAGATAGTAAGCCAGATCTCCTTGAAGTTACTCTTTCCCTGCTCTGCCTCTGCCGCCCAAGCGCTCAACGCCAGAGCACTCACGACTGCTACCGCGACAATCCCCACCAAAAAGATGAGCAGCACATATCTTCGCCGAACACGTTTCATCACGCCTGTTTTCCTAAAATTTTTTCAGCCACCAACTGCGACATTTCTTCCGCCTGTTCCCGAAGTTGTCCCCGTAGCATTTCGGTCTCTTCTTGTAGTTTCTCCCGGGTGGAGGCCACTATGATAAAGGCCTCCTCGGAGACTGCCCCCATCTTTTTCTCCTCCTCTTTCTTCAACGCTTCAGTCATTCGTTCCTGCTGCTCTTGAGCCTGTGCCTTGGCTTCAAGGATCTGCTCTTCGTAGCTCTGCAGCCGCATCTGCATCGATTCGCGACAATTCTTGGTCTCTTCCTCCCAGTCGCTAATCCTCTTCTCCCGCTCCCTGATCAGATTAACAGTAGGCCTGAATAGAAACCGATTCAGGATAAAAAGCAGGAGCAAAAACTGTACGACCTGAATCACAATGGTAAGGTTAATCTCAATCATGGAACAATCCTATGAAAGTACAGAATTTCACTCCATTAGCCAAAAGGCTACCGACTCAAATAACAAAGATCATCAGCAAGGAAACTACCAAGGCGTAGATGCCCGTACTTTCAGCCACAGCCTGGCCCACTAACATGGTACGAACAATCACCGGTGAAGTCTCCGGATTACGGGCGATGGACTCGCAGGCACTGCCGGCCACCAAACCCTCTCCGACTCCCGGGCCAATAGCACCGAAACCCATACACAGTCCCGCTGCCAGAAAAGCCGGAATCTCAATCCAACGGACCACGGAAAAATCTCGAAATAACAGCAGCAAAGCTACAACCAGCGAATAGATGCCTGTGCTTTCAGCCACCGCTTGGCCCACCAGCATAGTGCGCAGCAATTCATCGGCCACCGCAGGCTGACGACCCATACCTTCACAGGCCTTGCTTGCGGCATACCCCTCTCCCACCCCGGGACCAATGGCCCCGAAGCCCATGGAAAGTCCGGCCCCAATATAGGCTGCCAACTTGACCCAGTCGGTCAAATCCATGAAGATCGCCTCTTTTTCACACCACAAAGATCAGGAGCAGAGCTACCACCAAGGAATAGATTCCCGTGGACTCTGAAACCGCCTGGCCTACAAGCATGGTGCGCGTCAGCATTCCGGCTTCTCTCGGATTCCGACCTATGGCCTCACATGCCTTGGCAGCAGCAATACCTTCACCCACACCCGGGCCAATGGCACCAAAACCCATAGACAAGCCTGCTCCCAAAAGAGCCGCAGCTCTGATTATATCAGCTCCACTGATATCCATATTGCTCAATCCTCCTTTCCTTATAGATCTGTTAGTTCACCTTATCTGCACCGAAATATAAACCAGAGTGAGAATCGTGAAAACAAAAGCCTGAATTGTCCCGACAAACAAACCAAAAAAAGCATAGAGAAAGGGCGGCAAGATCAAGCCGTATGCCAGATAGGAAACCACAATAATAATGATACTGCCTCCCATTATATTGCCAAAAAGACGAAAAGATATGGAGATCACCTTGGCCAATTCTCCAACCAGGTTTAGAGGCATCATGAAAAAAATAGGCTTAAAATATTCCGTTATGTAATTTTTGAGCCCCTTTACCTTGATTGCAGTTCCGTGCGCTATGAAAAATCCCATAATGCCAAGGCCGAGTGTCGTGTTCAAATCCTTGGTAGGCTCGTCCATGAAAGGAATGATGCCGATCCAGTTGCAAAAAAGGAGGAATATGAAAAGAGCGCAAATCAGCGGGTAGTAGCGCCTGCCCCAGTGCTCTCCCAGTGCGTCAACGCATAGATCCTTTATCCAACTCACCAGTAGTTCACTGATATTCTGCCATGGGCCGGGAACCATCTTCCTACGTCGAGTTGCCAGCACGATAAATATCAGGATGAGACCTATAATCAACCAGCTCATCAGCAGCGTGGTGCTGTTGACCTTAAACTGCATCCCTCCGAGGTGGATCACCCATTGACTTACTTTGCCTATCCCTTCCATATCGGTGCCAGCCTTTATCTCTCAGTGCTCAGCTTCCCTCTTGCTCCACACATAGAAGAGGAGGAACTACATCTAACCCTGTCGAAGTCGCCCTGACTGACGCTATTACCCTTACTTGGGCCGACCCGTGGTGTCGAACTCTTGCTGAGGAAGAAATGGTAAAAGACGGCCGCCTTCATCAACAGAAGACCGACTACTGTTGCAGCGAAGTTAATAGAAGGCAACTTAATAGCTAGAATTAAAGGTATACTGAGCAGAACAAATCGGCAAATGAGGCTAAAAAAAAAGCTCCTCCTGCTCTGACCGACGAGCCGCCGCGGCAAGAGTAAGGCCATCAATTTGAAGTCGGCCACGCTGAAGACACTTCCCAAGGCGATGCCTTTGGCAGCCGCCTTCTGGTTGAGTGCGAGGCAAATGCATGCCGCGGCCAAGGCGAAAAACAGTGTTTTCTTAATCAGAGTCCTTTGCAGCGTAAGATAGTCGCTCATGGGTATGCAGTCGAGCCTCAAAACCTTATGGGGCGTCGTCTTCGGCAGATCCGTTACTGTCCTGCGCCTCCAGTTCTTTAATCTGTCGATAGACCGTGAAGCCGCCGCCAGCAATACCAAGAAGTATGAAGATAGTCAGGAAAATACCCCTTGTTCCAAGCCACTTATCGAGATAGTAGCCTGTAGCAAAGCCAAGACCGATGCAGCCCGCCATGGTTAGTCCCAATTGCGAGACCAATACAAGCTGCTCAAAGATATTCCGGGTCTCTTTACCCAGCATGGAGTGCAAAGGACGCCTGCTAGGGCATCCTCAAAGGTTGTAAGAAATTTCACTTACGGTGGTCAACCTAAGATAGGGTAAAATTTTTGAAATGTCCAGGTATTTTTTCGGTCCTGCAATAGCTCCATTTTGAAGCGAATTTCCCTGGTTTTCAGGGAAGAACCTCGGTGCTGCATGTACGTCTTCAGGAGTCATCTTCCCCATTTTGTCTGAGGAGGAAACTCCTGGATTCCAGATCCAACGTTTAATTTAGCTATCATGGCTGAAATCAGCGGCTTCTGCAGTATTCCTGATCACTATCAGGCTGGATTTGTTTTTCTTGACACCCTAGGGGATGATTTCTATAATGAATAGCTTTACGACTTTACTGGACTTACAGAGAAAATAGCAATTATGTTCGAAAATTTAAGCGAAAAATTTAATCGAACGCTCAAACGCCTCAAAGGGCAGGGAAAGCTTACCGACAAGCACATCAAGGAGGCCATGCGTGAGGTTCGTCTCGCCTTGCTCGAGGCGGATGTAAACTACAAAGTGGCTAAGCAGTTCGTGGCTGACCTTGCAGAGCAGGCCACCGGGGCTAAGGTCATGGAAAGCCTCACGCCAGGCCAGCAAGTGGTTAAGATTGTCCATGAAGCCTTGACCGAGCTCATGGGCAGCGAAGCTGTTCCTCTTGAACTGACCGGCCGTACTCCCCTCATCTACATGTTGGTAGGTCTTCAGGGGTCCGGCAAGACCACCACCGCCGGAAAGTTAGCTCTTTATCTCAAAGAGATTAACCGGAAACCCTGCCTCGTTCCAACCGATGTTTATCGACCCGCGGCAATCGATCAGCTGCAGACGCTGGGAAAACAACTGCCCGTCCCAGTGTTTCCCGCTACTATCAAAATGGATCCTGTGGAAATTGCCACTGCGGCCCTCGGCTATGCAGCCCAACAGGGATGCGACATCTTGATTATAGACACCGCCGGTCGACTCCACATTGATACCGAACTGATGGACGAATTAGACAAGATCAAAGCTAAACTCTCGCCTCGAGAGATTCTCCTTGTAGCCGATTCCATGACCGGCCAGGACGCGGTGCAGGTTGCTGAAACCTTCAATGAAACGCTTGATTTAACTGGAATTATTCTCAGCAAGATGGACGGCGACGCCCGAGGAGGGGCTGCCCTCTCCATGCGCACCGTTACCGGCAAGCCCATTAAGTTTTGTGGTATTGGCGAAAAATTGGATGCCCTGGAGGCCTTTCACCCGGAGCGCATGGCTTCTCGTATTCTGGGAATGGGAGATGTCCTTTCTCTCATAGAGAAGGCGGAGAAAACATTTGATGCCAAACAAGCAGAAAAACTGCAAGAGAAACTCCTAAAAGACACCTTTACGCTCGAGGATTTTCGTGATCAGCTGCAGCAGATCAAAAAAATGGGCTCTCTGGAGCAGATTTTGGGAATGCTTCCTGGCATGGGCAAATTGAAGCAATTGCGTCACCTTCAACCCGACGACCGTGAACTCATACGGGTTGAGGCGATTATCAATTCCATGACTCCAGAGGAAAGGCGCAAACACACGATCATCAATGCAAGCCGTCGAAAACGAATTGCCCTGGGTAGTGGCACTTCGGTGCAGGAAGTCAATAAACTTCTCAAGAACTATGGACACATGAAAAAAATGTTGCACAAGCTTGGCAAGGGTGGTAAAGGCGGTATCCGTTTCCCTCGAGGCGGTATGCCTTTGCCTTTTTGATAATTTTGTGGTCACTCAGTCACATGAGAGGATGACGACCCAATACCCTGATAAGACATGGAGGAGTAAAAGAAAAGTATGGCTGTACGAATTCGACTCAGTCGCAAAGGTACAAAGAAGAGACCATTTTATCGGATTGTAGCTGCTCATTCAGAAGCCGCGAGAGATGGGAAGTTCCTGGAGATTATAGGTACGTATAACCCCTTGACCGATCCAGCAGAAATCCGGATTGATTCGGAGAAGCTTCGGATTTGGCTCGACCGTGGCGCCCAGCCAACGGATACGGTGAGAAGCTTAATTAAACAAAAGGGTTTGCTCACTGGATCGGCCTAGAACCGGATACTTGGAGGTTACTTTCCGGAAATCCAAAACGGCAGATAGTAAGAAACGGAGCAGTTGACTGAGGTACTCCGCAAGCCGGTTTTGTTCTCGTTTCGGCTATGCAACCTAATCTGTTCAGAGCCAGGCCCATTCTACTCCTTTGGCTTAGTGGAGGTCACCATGTTGAAGGAACTAATTGAGCTAATAGCTAAAGCGCTGGTGGATCACCCAGAACAAGTTGAGGTTTCAGAATTAGAAGGAGAGCAGACCTCTGTTATCGAACTGCGGGTGGCCAAGGAGGATCTCGGTAAAGTAATCGGCAAACAAGGGCGTACTGCTCGGGCAATGAGAACGATACTGAGTGCCGCATCCACCAAGATCCGCAAACGGGCGGTGCTTGAAATTATCGAATGAAAGCGATGATCATCGAACCATGGTGCCCCATCGGGAAAGTGGTCAAAGCGCACGGGTTGAAAGGACACCTAAAAGTTTCTCCATACGGGGAAACCTTTGCAACTCTCTCTGCAGAGGAAAAGATCACTGCGAATCTTGCAGACGGCACTTCATTGACCTTAACCGTAGCGGAGATTCGTCCCCACGGGAAAATTTTTCTCTTGATGAGTCGTGAGCTAGGCACGGCAGAAGAAGCATATGGTCTGGTGGGCGCTGAGCTTTGCGTGCCCGAGTCGCGATTGCCTCCTACTGCTTCCGGTGAGTTTTACTGGTATCAGCTAATAGGACTCGAGGTAGTAAACACTGAGGGGCAGCAGCTGGGGACTATAGAGGAGATTATTGAAACCGGCAGTAACGACGTTTACGTAGTACGCCAAGGAAGAAAGGAAATCCTCGTTCCGGCCACAGTAGAGGTTGTCCGGAAGGTGGATCTCCATCGGCGATCGATGACTGTCGATCTTCCGGAGACTCAGTAAGAGAACCATTGAGCGGTAACGCTCAATCAAAGGTTATTGGTTATTCGTTTTAGGTTATTAGGGAAATCATAAACCTCTGCTTTATATTTCATTCAAAGTGGAATGAGATAGTTGGAATAATCCTTATCTTAAAACCAATAACTAATAGCAAATAACGGATAACCCCTAATTGAATTAAAACTAAATTAGGGTATCAACGCAATGATCATTGACATCTTGACCATATTTCCCAGTATGGTGGCAGGACCAATTACTGAGTCCATTATTGGTAAAGCCGTTACCCGCGAACTCATTGACATCCGGATCATCAATATTCGCGATTATGCCGTCGGTCCCCATCGAACTACCGATGACCGGCCCTTCGGCGGCGGCAGCGGCATGGTAATGAAGCCCGAGCCCTTGATGGCAGCCATTGGCGATGTTCGGAAAAATGACCCCGCTGCTAGGGTCATACTCCTGAGCCCTCAGGGCAGGCTCTTTGACCAGGGCATTGCTTTGGAGCTTAGTCGACTGAGCCATATATGCCTAGTTTGTGGGCGATATGAAGGAGTTGATGAGAGAATTCGTGATCATTACGTAGACGACGAAATCTCCATTGGTGATTATGTTCTCACCGGAGGTGAACTTCCGGCCTTGGTTATTGTGGACGCTGTGGCTAGACTGCTTCCCGGTGTGTTGGGCAGTAATGAGTCCCTAACCGAAGAAAGTTTCATCACCGGGTTGTTGGAGTATCCACATTACACAAGGCCAGAGATCTTTGAGAATCATCGGGTACCGGACATACTTCTTTCCGGTAATCATGGCGCCATTCGACGCTGGCGTCGCCAACAAGCCCTCCTGCGCACCTGGGAGAGACGACCGGACCTTCTGAAAAAAAACGATCTCAGTCTGGAGGACGAGGAACTTCTGGCAGAAGCCGTCAGTACGAAGGAGATGAGAAAAGCGGGGAATTAGAAAATATGGGGATACGTGAATTATTGACTCGGTACCTAATTTTCTCATTAACTAATTAGCTAGTTGTTGTAGTAAACACATGAATGTCCATGTGGCGTTACTTCACTACCCTGTGTACAATCGTCAGGGCGAGATCATTGTCTCTTCGGTGACCAATCTGGACATTCATGACATTGCCCGCGCTGCTCTCACATATGGAGTGAGCCGCTTTTACCTGGTCACCCCTTTAGAAGACCAGCTGAAGTTGATCCAAAGGCTTTTGTCCCACTGGCGGGAGGGACCTGGGTCGGCTCGGCACCCCGAAAGGAAGATGGCACTGGGGCTGGTAACTGCTGCTGCTTCACTGGCTGAAGTAGTTGGTATTATTAAAACTGACTGTGGCCAAAAACCGGAACTGTTGGTAACCAGTGCCTCTCAGGCTGATGCCACGCTGAGCTATTCAGAGGCACGAGAAAGAATAAAACAGGGCAAACCGGTGCTTATATTGTTTGGCACAGGGTGGGGGCTAACCAAGGAGGTGCTGGCTATGGCTGACAGTACCCTGGCTCCCATTCGAGGATCTTCTGACTACAATCACTTGTCAGTGCGCTCTGCAGTGGCCATCATCCTCGATAGGCTGATGGGAAGCATAAAGGAAAGATAAGTATTATAGGTGAAATATTACATGCTTTATACTAGGTAGGATATACCGGATTCCAGTTGGAGGTGAGGAGATTTTAATGGACACTTTGCAATTACTTGACAGAGAACAGATGCGGATAGATATCCCTCAGTTCAAGCCAGGGGATACAATAAAAGTGTATGTGAGAATTCGAGAAGGAGACAAGGAGCGCATTCAAGTTTTTCAAGGGGTAGTTATACGAAAACGTAAAGGAAAGATAAACTCCACTTTTACCGTTCGAAAGATTTCCTATGGTATCGGGGTCGAGCGAATCTTTCCACTCCATTCTCCCATGATCGACAAAATCGAGGTGGTTAGCCTTGGCCGCGTGCGCCGCTCACGACTTTATTACTTGCGTAAATTAAGAGGGAAGGCTGCCCGTATCCGTGAGCTACGACCTCGATCGTGATGGTGAGCCGTAAACATTAAACAGTAACTGGCTGAAACGAAATATTGTGCCCGTTTGCCATCCATTGTTTATCAGGGCGTCATTTGGCTAAAGCCGTTAGTCGGCTCCGCCGTCATTACGCTTCGCTGTCATCTATTATCAACAATCAATAAGTGCCTATGAATGACGTCGAAGGCAAGCGACAACAAATGACGGCCGGAAGGCCTAATGACGGGCTGCAAGCCCAAGTGACTCGATGACCTGCGGAACCAGAGGCTGATGCTTAGTCCGCTCTGCGTTAAATCGCAAGCTGAGAGATAAAGGCCCAGAAAAATGGCCAAGTGGCCGTCACAATCATTGCTGTTTGCTGAAGATTCTCGGGACCCCTGGCACTTTGAGCGCAGGGCACACCAGCAAAATTTTCGCCGCATAGCAGGAGTAGACGAAGCAGGCCGTGGTCCCCTTGCTGGTCCGGTGGTGGCGGCAGCGGTGGTGCTGCCTTACGAAATAGACTTGCCCAACGTCCGCGATTCGAAACAACTCAGCCCCACCCAACGCCAAAACTGCTATGAAAAAATTTGCTCTGTTGCTATCCACATCGGCGTTGGAGAGGTAAGTGCGGCAGAGATTGACCGCACTAACATACTTGCAGCCAGCTTGAGGGCCATGCATCAGGCAATTGCCCAGATCGATCCTCTTCCCGACTTCCTTTTGATCGACGGCCCTTGGCAAGTGGAAATCCAACTGCCGCAACAAGCCATAAAACGAGGGGATCAGTTGAGCATATCAGTGGCGGCTGCATCCATTGTCGCCAAGGTGCACCGCGACGCGATAATGTTCG
>JAJDNB010000005.1 GCA_022340905.1 Deltaproteobacteria bacterium
CAGAATATCAGGGCTATGGCCATCATCCAGCTGCTCCTGGGTAATATGGGGGTTGCCGGTGGTGGTGTGAATGCCCTGCGTGGTGAGTCCAATGTTCAAGGTTCCACTGACCACTGCTTGCTTGCGCACATCTGGCCTGGATATCTCAAGGTGCCTCTGGCATCAAACACCTCACTGGAGGAATACAACAAGAAGTGGACTCCCACGACCAATGATCCACTCAGCGCAAACTGGTGGGGCAATTACCCCAAGTATTCGGTGAGTTTCCTGAAGTCCATGTTTGGTGAGAATGCCACTCCTGCTAATGATTTCGGCTACGACTGGATGCCCAAGGCGGACAAGTGGTCGGATTATTACTGGTTGGCGCTGTTTGATGACATGTATCGTGGCAAGTTTAGTGGTTTCTTCGCTTGGGGCCAGAACCCTGCCTGCTCCGGTGCCAATGCGGGAAAGAACCGAGAAGCTTTAACCAAGTTGGACTGGATGGTAAACGTCAATCTCTTCGAGAATGAAACGGGTTCTTTCTGGAAGGGACCCGGTGTGGATCCCAAGAGTATCAAGACCGAGGTTTTCTTCCTGCCCTGTGCTGCTTCTGCGGAGATGGATGGATCCATTACCAACAGCGGCCGTTGGAGCCAGTGGCGTTACAAGGCCACCGATCCTCCCGGGGATGCCAAGCCCGACGGCGACATCATGGTAGAGCTCATGGATAAAATTCGAGGGCTCTACGCTACAGAGGGAGGTGCTTTTCCCGCGCCCATCTTGAACCTTAAGTGGGACTACACCACCAACGGCAAGTACGACTCTCACAAGGTGGCCAAGGAGATAAACGGCTACTTCTTGGCGGACGTCGAAGTGAAGGGGAAGACCTACAAGGCTGGCACCTTGGTGCCGAGTTTCGCCTTTCTGCAATCCGACGGAACAACTTCGTCGGGCAACTGGCTCTATTGTCAAAGCTACACCGAGAAAGGCAACATGGCAGCTCGCCGCAGTACGGTGGATAAATCAGGCATCGGTCTTTACTCCGAGTGGTCCTGGTGCTGGCCGGTCAACCGGCGGATTATTTACAATCGTGCTTCGGTAGACCTTTATGGCAAACCATGGGATCCACAGCATCCGGTGATCACCTGGACTGGTGAAAAATGGGTAGGGGACGTGCCGGATGGCGGTTGGCCGCCCATGCTTACCGCTGACGGTAAAATGAATCCGAAGACCAAATACCCCTTCATTATGAAACCTGAGGGACATGCTCACGTGTTCGGACCGGGAAGAGCTGACGGACCTTTCCCGGAACACTATGAACCCCTCGAGTGTCCCATAGATAAGAACTTGATGAGTGACCAGTTCATCAATCCCACCATCAAGCAATTCGCCACAGCCGCAGACGCTCGGGCCACCTGCGATCCACGCTATCCCATCGTTGGTACCACCTATCGGGTTACCGAGCACTGGCAGACTGGTGTTATGACCCGGTGGCAGCCATGGTTATTGGAGGCGCAGCCCCAGTTGTTCTGCGAGATGAGTGAAGAGTTGGCCAAGCTCAAGGGCATCAAGGATGGCGATCGGGTATTTGTGGAGTCGGCCCGTGGAAAGGTGGAGGCGGTGGCCATTGTTACCATACGCTTCCAACCATTTAACATTGCCGGTACCACAATACACCAGGTGGGCTTGCCCTGGTGCTACGGTTGGGTCACTCCCAAGGATGGCGGTGACAGCGCCAATCTGCTCACTCCCTCCGTCGGTGATCCCAACACGCTGATTCCGGAAACCAAGGCATTCATGGTGAATGTGAGGAAGGCCTAAAAGGAGGTGAGAGCTGTATGGCTGACAAATCGTTTTTCGTAGACACAACCAAATGTACGGCCTGCCGAGGCTGCCAGGTAGCCTGCAAAGAATGGAACCAACTGCCGGCCACCAAGACCTTTAATTGGGGTAGCTACCAGAACCCAGCAGATCTCTCCTTCAGTACCTTCAAATTGGTACGGTTCCGGGAGTTGATGTCCGGGGGTAAGGTGAAGTGGTACTTTTTCCCCGATCAGTGCCGGCACTGTCTCGAGCCACCGTGCAAGGATGCTGCCGAAGGCTACGTTGACGGAGCCATTATTCAGGATGGTGCCACAGGTGCGGTTATTTTTACGCCCAAGAGTGCTAAGTTGAGCCCCGCGGCCTTTGAGGAGGTGCGACAAGCTTGCCCTTACAACATACCCCGGCAGGACCCCGCTACCAGACTAATGGCCAAGTGCACCATGTGCATCGACCGCGTATCAAACGGTCTTTTGCCTGCCTGTGTCAAAGTCTGTCCAACAGGGACCATGAACTTTGGTGATCGGGGTATGATTCTGGATATGGCCTATTCGAGGGTGGCAGAGCTCAAGAAGAAGGGTTATAAAAAAGCACAGCTTCTGGATACTGATTCTATCCGCACGATCTTTTTGGTGGTGGATGATCCGTTATTCTACAACAAATTCGCGGTGGCGCAGAATGACGTTGGCATCAGTCGCAAGCTGGCTTTGCGTAAACTCATCCGGCCTGCTACTAGCCTGATTACAGGTGTGGCCAAGGTGTAAGAGAAACATTGCGATCTAATGGAGATCGCCCAAAGAGCGGGAGGGACTTTAGTCCCTCCCTTTTTTGTGTTAATTTAGGAGAATTAATATTCCCAGCAAGGAAAATTGAGACTGAGGCGAAATCTTATGTTTGCAGAAATGGATGATTTGTATCAGCGGATGAAAAACAGACTCAAGCAATGCAGGAAAGAAAGAAATGAGCTTGAAGAAATCTTAGCCTTCTATGACAAAGTGTTGTCCGCTCAGCATGAAACCCAAGAAGAAACACCCTTACCCGAGATTGACCTGGCGGAAGAGCAGATCGAAGTGAGGATGGCGGAAGGCTTCCCCCTCATCGAGTCGGGGAATTTTTCGGTGGATAGTAATTCCTCAGACCGCCTCTTCCGAAGACTCTGCCAAATCTCAGAAACAGAAAATCCTGTCCTTGCCTCAGCCGGAAAGGCTTTGCTGGCAGCGTTGGACTCTGGCACGCTAGAAACTGCGGAACTGAGTAAGGCAGTACTGCAGAACCACGTAGAGACTATTGAGGGCTATGCCAAGGACCTGGACGTACCATTGCCTGTTCTTCAAGCACTTGCGAAACTAAGTATACAGCCATCTTTGCTAGCCACTGTCGCAATCGTCGGAAAGAGTTCTGAACTAAATAAGTGGCGTTATGGTTACTGCCCCATCTGCGGAGGGCTGCCGGCAATTGCTGCCCTCGTCGGTGAAGGGGGAAAGAGAAAAGCCCTCTGTTCATTTTGTGGCCACCTCTGGTGGTTGCCCCGCCTGGTTTGTCCATTCTGTGACACCGAATCACAAGAAGATCTGCGTTACTTTTTTGGTGAAGGTGATGACCTCTACAGG
>JAJDNB010000015.1 GCA_022340905.1 Deltaproteobacteria bacterium
TTGCCCTGAACTCAACGGAGAGATTGTCACGAACTCCTACCACACGGCCACCCTCCACCAGAATCTCTTCCACCAGGGTTTGCTTGATGTCCAAATGTTCTTGCTGTTCCAGTATGGACTTCATTTTGGCCCTGTAGAGAAGCTTGTCGTTCTGACAGCGGGTTCCTTGGACCGCTGGACCTTTACGCGTATTCAGCGTGCGAAACTGAATGCCCGTCTTATCGGCTACCTTAGCAATCTCCCCTCCCAGCGCATCTACTTCTTTGACCAGATGTCCCTTGCCCAGGCCGCCTACAGACGGCGAGCAAGGCATGTGAGCCACAGTGTCAAGGTAGATAGTGAACAGAACAGTGCTGCAGCCCATACGAGCAGCAGCGAGGGCCGCCTCGCAGCCCGCATGTCCCGCCCCTACTACTATCACATCGTAAGACTTAGGATAGACGCTCATGTCATTCATCATTTACCATTTGTCATTTCTCATTGGCTGTTCCCTTTGAGAAATGATCCGCCAACGCTGGAGGAGAAAAAGAACCCTCAAAGAGTAGAGGGAATTTATAGCCGTAATCATCTGGATTATATATTATAATGCTGTTGATGAACACTAGTCGCTATCGGGATCTCAACACCACTCTGAGAGAGCATTTTGGTTGTCGCGTGCAGAAGATTTCTTTGGACGCTGGGATGACCTGCCCCAACCGCGATGGTACCTTGGGAGACGGTGGCTGCATCTACTGTAATGTCAGAGGTTCAGGCACGGGTCTATCTCGGCACTACTCCATTACCGAACAGCTGGAACGCGGTAAAGCGAAACTGACTCGTCGCTATAAGGCAAAAAAGTTTATCGCCTACTTTCAGTCTTTCTCCAATACTTACGGATCCCCACAAGATCTCAAAGACCTTTACCTGGAAGCCCTGGCGGTGAAAGATGTGGTAGGTCTTGCAATCGGTACCAGACCTGACTGCGTTCCCAACAGTGTTCTGGACTTGCTTTCTGAGTTGAACCAGCGGACCTACTTATGGATTGAATATGGACTACAGTCCGCACACGACAGAACCCTTGAACTGATCAATCGGGGTCACCACCTAGACGCCTTTGTGGATGCAGTAGAGCGCAGCCGTCAGCGAAAATTGAACATCTGCGTTCACGTCATTTTGGGGCTACCTGAAGAAGACAAGACAGATATGTTGGCTACTGCACGGGCACTAGGAAAACTCGACATTCAGGCAGTGAAGATTCACTTGCTTTATGTTATTGAAAACACCGCCCTCGCTGAACTCTATCTGCGGGGCGACTACCGCTGTTTGAGCCGCGAGGAGTATGTGGATATCGTCTGCGACTTTCTTGCCTTGCTCCCCCCGCAAGTGGTTATTCACCGGCTTACCGGTGATGCCCACCCTGGAGAGCTCCTGGCTCCCAAATGGGCCCTGGACAAACAGACGAATCTGCAGGCCATTCGCGAAACTCTCCGGAGGCGCAATCTCTGGCAAGGAAAGTTTTTCAACCAGTAACTGACGTTTGCCCCCATTCCAAGAAACCAAAAATTCCCGATGCGATTCTGCACACTCACTTAAACCAGTGTCTAGATCCATTTTTGTCTCTCACAGAGCCTCAGAGAGCTCTTAACTAAAAAACATTGAAGTTGATTCGAGAGCCCGCTGGGCTCGGGCGAGAGCTTCGTTTAGTCAAAGAAATGCAATCAAGTTGACTAGCTCTTTAAATGACAAAAAGCGTCACTTTGCGCCGCAGAGGGGCGGGAGGACAAAGGAGGGTTCGGATTCCCCCAATCACTGCTCATGGACATATATTGCTAATTATATTATTAAAAATTGGCACATCTTTACCACACTTACACTTGGCACCACTTGTGCAGTAAGCCGTTACCGACCAATTATTCCGCTCTACGTGAACAAGAAACTACAGAGGTAACGTCATGGTTGAACTCGAAAGGGCTGTTAAGGAAGCAGAAATAATAAAGTGGGTCGAGGAAAACCGCAGGTGCAAAATTACTGAAGTCCCCCACGGGGTGATCATGACCCTAATGGAGGACATCGTTTATTTCGATTGCCATCTCCTCGAGCAAGCGATAATGGCCTTACATGGTTCCTGGGGAGCGGTTATGCAAGAGGGCTATGTCGAGCACGCGGTTGAAAGACTGATGACCAATGTTCTCTTGGCCAGTCTTTACGAAGATGGCTATATCGAGATTTCCCAAGGGTTGTTGGACGATCCACGCTTGTTTGACTTTGATCACGACCTCAATGTGCAGGTCAGTTTGACCCCCCTGGGGGAGGAAGCTCAAGTTTGGAACGACCTCAACGTGTTTGCGCCAATGGCCGAGCAAGTTGAGCTTCAATAAGACAAAAAGCGGCGGCACGGAAAAAGGCGCAGTACTATTCGCCGCGCAGACCAACTAGAAAAGGGGCCCGTCTAGGGCCCTTTCTCTAGTAACAAAATTTGTCACCTGAAGGTATTTTTCTGAAATAGGGTCACCGGGGAGGAGTGGGAGCGTATATCGTTCCAATAGCGAGCCGGGTTGATGAAACACCCAGGCTCAAAGGGCGGGATAAATCTCGCCTTTTTTTGTCCGGGCTAAAAAAAGGTGTGAACTTCACCTTCCAGTACTGCCCCATCTTCCCAATCAAGAAAACGAGTATTTATATACGCCTCCAAGTTAGCTGAATTCTTGACCTTTAATCGGTTGGTTACCTCAATTTCGCCCTGGATCTTCCCGGCTACGATTAGGTCCTTGGCTTTTATCTTTCCTTTCACCACTCCTTGAGGGTATACGTGGAGAGCACCGGCGGTTACTATGGTGCCCTCAAAGCGCCCGGCTACAAAAAGATCCTTTTCGCACTCTATCGTTCCTACGACTACGGTTCCCTGGCCAACAACGTTCATCAACCACCCTTCATCTAGCCGTCACCGGCTCGACGCTCCTTCAAGAGTTCACGGCAGTTTTCCCAGATGACGCAGTGAGTGCGATGTTTGCAGTATAATTCGGGGTCACTGCAGATTACACCTTTGGCCACGCACTCTTCACAGTAACCATACTCGCATTTCTCGCAATACAGTGCACTTTCTCGATCTGGATGAAATCGGCATTTATACTTGGCTACCATAGCGGATGCAGAGTACTCAAAAAATACTTACAGGTCAAGCAATCTCACGACCTTCGCCACATGGAGCATGGTGCATGGAGCAAAAGATCTTGTCTTGCTCTACCCTCGGCGTAAAGTCAGAGCCATTATGCAAGACCATTTCGGTAAACTTGATTATAATATATTCAAGACAAGGTAATTGGAAAAAGGTTTATATCAGTGGGAGAAGAGGGTGAAATCCGAGCGCCGCAAGCATAAGCCGGAATGGCTAAGGAGGCGGTTCAGTTTCAAAGCCTCTGTGACCGAAGTCAACGACTTACTCTTGGACCTCAACCTCAATACTGTCTGCCAGGAGGCTCACTGCCCCAACCAGTTGGAATGTTTTGGAAACCACACAGCTACCTTCATGATTTTAGGTGATCACTGCACCCGCAACTGCACCTTCTGTGCCGTAAAGTACGGATCACAGGAACCCCCGGATCTTGAGGAGCCCAAAGGTGTGGCGGAGGCCGTTTCACTCCTCGGACTAAAATACGTTGTGCTCACCTCAGTAACCCGTGATGATCTTGCTGACGGCGGCGCTGCTCATTTCGCTGCTACAATCAGGGCAATCCGGGAGCTCGGCAGTGAGATCTCTGTCGAGGTTCTCGTCCCGGATTTCCAGGGTTCTACAGAAGCTCTGGCTACGGTGCTGACCGCTGCACCTGCGGTCCTAAACCACAACCTGGAAACGGTACCACGATTATACCCGGCCGTTCGACCCCAGGCTAATTACCATAGATCTCTGCGGTTGCTGGAAGAGGCAAAGCTTTTAGCACCTGACACTGTGAGCAAAAGTGGGTTTATGGTGGGTCTGGGGGAAAAACGAGAGGAGGTAAGCGCTCTCTTGGGGGATCTCCGCAAGGTAGGCTGTGATCTCGTTACCATAGGCCAATATCTCCGTCCATCCAGAGAACATCATCCCGTTGTAGAGTATATACCTCCCGATATTTTTCAGAGCTACAGGGTGGAGGCGCAGTCTCTAGGCTTTCTCGGCGTTGCCTCGGGACCCTATGTGAGAAGCTCCTACCAGGCAGAGATCCTGTATCAACAAGCTATGAAGGTGAAGTTAGGGTAAGATCTGATATGCCATCTCAGATTCCAGATCTCACATCTATGAAGCCGAGCAACTGCGGATTACCGCTTCTTTCCAAAAGGGAGAAATCTCGCGGAGCTGTTCTATGATGGGTGGCACGACCTCCAAAATGTAATCAATTTCTTCTTCGGTGTTGTAAGAACTCAAGCTGAAGCGGATGGATCCATGGGCCGCAGTAAAGGGAACTCCCATGGCTCGCAATACGTGGGACGGCTCCAGAGATCCCGAGGTGCAAGCAGATCCGGAAGACGCACATATTCCCTTGTCACTGAGTTTCAAGAGGATGGATTCTCCTTCCACATATTCGAAGCTTATACTCGAAGTATTGGGCAGTCGCTGTTCACGATCCCCATTGATCATACTATTCTCTATCGATTGCAGGAGTCCCTTCTCCAGCTTGTCGCGTAGGCTTTTAACCCGCAGATTTTTCTCTTTAAAGTTTGTCGCTGCCAACTCGCAAGCCTTGCCAAGTCCAATTATGTAGGGGACGTTCTCAGTTCCACCCCTGCGGCCTCCCTCCTGGTGACCACCGATGACAAAGGGAGCAAAACGAGTGCCCCTTCGAACATAAAGCACTCCTATCCCCTTGGGCGCATGAAGCTTGTGCCCAGAGAGACTCATCATGTCTATTTGGTTGTCAGCCATGTTGATTGGAATTTTACCTACGGCTTGGACTGCGTCCGTATGAAAAACTATATCGCGACTCTTGGCCATGGCTGCGATTTCTTCCACCGGGAACAGAACCCCAGTCTCATTATTAGCCCACATCACGCTAACTATAGCAGTGTCATCCGTCATGGCGCGGGACACTTCTTCCATGGAGAGAAGGCCTTGCCGGTCCACGGGCAACTCGGTTACCCGGTATCCCTCTCTCTTGAGATGGGATACCACGTTTTTTACCGCAGGGTGTTCCACCCGTGTTGTGACCACGTGTCTTTTTTCCGGATTGCATCGAAGGGCGCTCATAATTGCCGCATTATCACTCTCTGTACCGCAGCTGGTAAAAATGATCTCTTGCGGTCGCGCTCCGAGAAGACCGGCTACCCGCTCCCTGGCCTCTTCTACTTTTCGCTCCACTTGTCCACCAAAAAAATGCATGCTGGACGGATTGCCGTACAGCTCGGTAAAATACGGGGTCATTTCCTCGAACACCTCGGGAGCCACTTGGGTTGTGGCATTGTTATCCACATAAATGGTCTTCATTGGGCAACCTCCTCAACCACCAGGGTATCAGCAACAAGCTCGCGCAGCTTACTTTCCACATATTGCTTCAGAGTAATATCGGCGGCCGCACAGGTTGCGCAGGCTCCCCTCAGGGATACCAATACTCTGTCACCGACAATATCCATCAGTTCGATGCTCCCTCCATCCTTGGCAAGAGTCGGTTGGATCTCTTTCTCGAGAACCTCTTCTATCAGTTTCATTTTTTGAATATTGCTCATTCTGGATTTGGCAGGTCTTACGGGTTTCGGTTCCGCCCCCGTCTGGCCCATGACTTCCTCGAGAATAGCTTCAATACGCTCGTGACAGCTCCCACAACCTCCCCCTGCCTTGGTGTAATCGGTTACCTGCTCCAAAGTGGTGAGATTGTTCTGTTTGATGGCATCCACTATCTCTCCCTCAGTAACCCCAAAGCACTCGCAGACAATTTCGGAGTCTTCCTTGGGAAGCTTTTCTCCCCGAAAATTGGCTATAGCGGCTCGCAGTGCTTCCTGGCCCATGACAGAACAGTGCATCTTCTTGTCAGGCAGTCCTCCGAGAAACTCAACGATGTCTTGGTTTGTTATTTTTTCTGCCTCATCCAAGGTCTTCCCAATAATCATCTCGGTAAGAGCGGATGAAGAGGCGATGGCGCTGGCACAGCCAAAGGTCTGGAACTTGGCGTCCATAATCCGTCCCGCATCATCAAGTTTAAAGGTAAGCTTAAGGGCATCACCGCAGGACAGAGAACCAACTTCACCTACTCCATCGGCATCCTCGACCTCTCCAACATTTTTAGGGTTGTTGAAAAGTTCTTTTACTTTGTCCGTGTAAACCCACATGCGGCATCCTCCCACAAAGTAGTATTTTTAGCTGAGTCTCATTCAGCCGTTCAATCCTTCTTGTTCCAACGACTAAAGGTAACTCTCCAACTGCAAGATTACAAGTGGATTTGTGGGATATGGGATGTGGGATGTGGGATCCTAATAAAGGCCCTATAATATAATAGATCTGGCATATTTGTCTTTTAGCCATTATTGCCACTTGTGGATAAATGGACCTGTCTGTGCTACTCTGCTTGAGTCTACGCTGAACACGTGGGGTCGGAATAATGAGTCAGCCGGAACATCCAGACTACAGCGGGATATTTCTGGAACCGGACAGTATACGTTACCAAGAGATTGACCCACCCCTCCGCCATCTGATCAGGTCTGTCAACTCCCAGAAATGGATCAGAACCTACGGCTGCTGCGCTGGTCCGGCTCACCATGGAGAGGATGCGGACCATGAACACCAGTTCTTCATCGGCCTTTTCGTTAATGAAGCTTCAGCAGGAATGACTCAGGTGCTATTGTGGCTGGACGAGGCTAATCGTCTCAATGGCTCAAGCGGGTTGCGGGTTGAAGTTGAACGGGTCCACAAACACCCATATGGTCAGGGGACGGTCGATGGCTGGAGCGCTCACCGGATTTGGGCTCACGAGATCCGCAAGAGTAAAAAGTCCCTTCCACCACAGGTCTACCTGCGCCTGATCAAATGTTTGGAAACTGCCTGGAAAGCCTTGTTAAATGCGGGCAACTTTGGAGCCACAATTCCACTTGACAAGCAAAGATGACTAAGTTAGTAAGAGAGGTCCCATCAGAAGTGGCCAAGAGCATTGTAGGGGCCGTAGTTCAGTTTGGTTAGAACGTCCCGTCAGTCCTGCGGGAAGATCGCTTGTGTCGAGTTTTTAACGGGGGCGTAGTTCAGTTTGGTTAGAACGCCGGCCTGTCACGCCGGAGGTCGCGAGTTCGAGTCTCGTCGCTCCCGCCAGAATGCAAAACCCGTCGTAATAGACGGGTTTTTTGTTGTGCTATGAACTACTATGTGTACATCCTTAGAAGCCAGAAGGACGGAAGTTACTACATAGGTCACACCCAGGACCTTGACTCCAGGCTGGAACGTCACAACCAGGGAAGAGTGACCTATACCAAGAGCAAAAGACCATGGGAGCTGGCCTATCTCGAAAAATACCCCGATCGATCCAGCGCAATGGCAAGAGAAGAGGAGATAAAGAAACGAAAAAGCAAAGATTTTATTCATTGCCTGGTTAGAACGTCCCGTCAGTCATGACGGGAAGGTCGCGAGTTCGAGTCTCGTCGCTCCCGCCAGAATGCAAAACCCGTCGTAATAGACGGGTTTTTTGTTGCGCTATGAACTACTATGTGTACATCCTTAGAAGCCAGAAGGACGGAAAGATGTCCAAAATAGCTTGGCGAAGGCTAATCGATGCCAGGATACATGAGGTAGCCAGTTTGGGGGTAGCAAACCGGTGTCGATGGATTGTCGAGCGGAAGGTGGGCCATAAGGCCCACCCTTATTATTAGCACTGAATCGTAATGACCTTATTCGCCCGCTCCGCTTACCGCAAATCCACTGGGACCCAATCCGGTGGAAGATGGTGTTCCTGCAATTTTGGCAAGATAGGTGTCCCCAAGTTTCTGGATATGACTGTTTATGTTATCAAAGTAATTATAATGGATCTGCTCTTCTTCAATGATATCCTCAAAGATCTTCATACTAACGCTGTCACCATTGTCCCGGCACACTAGAAGGAATTGGTTGTATATGTCAATGGTATCGTCCTCGAGTGCCGCGTCATGAGGGAAGATCGCTTGGACCTTCTGACCCTTTGAAACCTTTTCCGTATGCTCGGTAACCGGCTCGCCACCAAGCTCCTTGACCCGTTCGGCGAACATCTCCGCATGGCGCATCTCATCGATGGCGATGAGCTTGATCTTAGCGGCCAGTTCGCCATAGTCCATGTCGTCCAGGTTATAGTGCTGGTTCATGTACTGGTAAATGGCGTGCAACTCCATAGCACGTGCTTTGTTCAGCACTGCGATGACTTTTTGCCTTCTTTCCTCCTTTGAAGCTTGCTCCATAACTCTCCTCCTCTAGCTGGTCGATAGTTACATTTAGTCTCGAGATAGCTTTTAGTACCATAATGTGTGCTTTAGGAGCAATTATCAACCCTAATGTATTGAACTCGAAACCGACAAAAACAGCTTGGCTTTTACCATAGCACAACGCTTGCTGTTGGAGGTAAACAAAGAGTAAATCAAGAAAGTCTACCACCTGAAGATCCTATCTATACACCTAAGCCGATTGACCAGTCACTGTAACACGCGGCAAGATATGTTTAGACCTTCGTCGCAAGGTTCTATCCCAGATTTTGTGCTGGATTCTACGGAGCTCTTAGAGGGGACGTAGGTTCTGAGAAACTTTATTTCCTCCATAAGGCTACTTTCCATGTACAAGTTGTTTTAGAATCAACCTCCACCTTTGAGAGCTCCTCCAAATCGTCACTGAATTGACATGATTCCGTCACACAAAAAGATTATGTTCACCAAAACATGAGTTGAGAATTAGACTCTCATCATGTTTTCTCCTTTCTCCTGACCCCCATCGAAAGTATCACCCCCGCCCTTTCAGCACTCGATGGGGGTCATGCTTTGCATTTGCAGCACTGTCCACATCTTGTGCCTGTGCAAATCCCAGAATAGTATGAATTAAGGGATGCTAATCCCCACTTTTGCAGTAATCGAGGTGGGTTCACTGTGCTCATCCTTATCCGCAGTAATTGCCGCAACTCTTCCCTCGTCATTTGTCACATCTAGGAACAATCAAGGGTTTTTTCGTATTGACTTAGATCGGCTAATTGGCTTATAGTGCGCCGGCTAGAATGTTCAGGCATTGTGTGCATGTTCAATTTAGCTAGGGTAATACTAGTCGTTACGTAGAAAAACCAAACAGTGAGTCTGCGAGTTTGACTGTAATAAGAAGGAAGCCGAGGAGGGCTAGAAATGTCCAAGAAAAAGCAGGAAAACAAAACACAGAGAAGAAGGATTACCTTCAAGTTGGAAGCATCAGAAGCCAAAGAGGCCATCTTGGCAGGGGACTTTAACAGTTGGGATGCCAAGAAGCACATAATGAAAAGGGACAACAAAGGGAGGTGGAGCAAGATTGTCACTCTTGCCCCTGGAAGGTATGAGTACAAGTTTTTTGTGGATGGGGAATGGCAGAATGATCCTAGCAATGACCAAATGGTCCCCAACTCCTTTGGTACCTTCAACAATTTTTTGAATGTTTAAATAGCCACGTAGATTGTGGACTTGCATGAGTTAAATGAAATGACCCCTACTGGCCATTGTACCCCCGGTCAGTGGGGGCTTTTTGTTGCCCGACATATCTCCTTCATTACCCAAGGAGAGGGCTAGGATCACGGCTTTTCGCTGTCAAAAACTTGGCGTAAAGATTGCTAGTCAAGTTTTTTCTAAAGCTCATAGCTGACCTCGCCACGGCAAAAGGGATAATTTATGAAACGTGGAATTTTGGCAAATTGTGCGATTGTAGGACTGCTCTTGTGGGTAGCCACAATGGCCATGGCAGCTGTTACTGTAGACATCGACATACGGTCCGCCAGTGACACTGATAGCATTAACTGCAGCAACCCAAAAGAAGTCATTACTGTGGTCATTATAGGCACCTCTGACTTTGATGCTACTCAAGTTGATACGAGGAGTGTGGAATTTGAGGGAGCTTTTGAGATGAACATGCAAGGTCATTTCGAAGATATTGATGGCGATGGAGACATCGATCTTGTGTTTCGCTTCCGCATGGGTGACACTGTTCTTAGGTGTGAGGACACTGAAGGGAAGCTAACGGGACTACTTGTGGATGGAACCCCATTCGAGGGAACAGACGCTGTTAAAATGGTTTCTCTCGGCCCTTGATAGATTTTATTCTCGCTAATTCAATCAATTGCTAAAAACAATGCGGAGCTTAGGCTTCGCTTTTTTGATGGCTCAGAATGGTGTTTTTTCGGTTCCCATGTGGTAAATTGTGGTAAAATACGTGCGGAATACAGGGTAGGAGATTCAGTTTTTCTGCATCATCCTACTCCCTCAGGCTTTGCCCCACTGACCAGTCGAGTTCTGGTCAGTGGGGGTTTTTTATCCACATTGACCAGACTCGGTATCTTGTGCCAGATTGAAGGCAAGCCGAGTGTGCATTAAGGGATGTAATATTTTTTTGTACTCACAAACCCCTCCGAATTTACCTAAGGTTTTCCTGCTTGACCTTCTTGGCTCGCATTTGGCAAAATCTGGTTTGACTACAAGGGCTGCAAAATCTAACAATTTGCTATGCGGATTTTTTCCTGTATAGCATAGGAAAT
>JAJDNB010000043.1 GCA_022340905.1 Deltaproteobacteria bacterium
TGCCATCCTTCCATCCACCCTCATAGTTGGCCCCCTCAGGGTAAGTCATCACGCCTTGCCCATTCTTACAATTACCTCGTACACAGATCCCCCTGGCCATGCAGGCGTTAAGGAAAAAACATAAGGCCAAAAGGAAAAAGGTAAGCAGATTTCTTTTCAACCTTACATCCAGTTCTTTGGGGTTCCAATATTTGGCAGTGGCCTATTTTATACTACAGGACGAGATGAAGAATACCTGCGCATCATAGCATGCGATTCCGTAGATTTGAACATGCATTTAACCAGGATTTTTCCAGCGGTGGGGGCGCCTTCCCGTGGTCTCAGCAGGAGATTCATGAAATATCCGGGCTAAATCAGGAAGATATTTTTGAGGGTACTCATTTCGATCCACAGCCGAGGGTAGCAAAGATGAGTCATGCCCACTTTTCTCTTTCCATCTCTAGCAGTTCTGCTGCAACAATGGACTAGAGGTCCATTTCAATACATTTTTTCAGGACTTTTTCCAACGCCCTTCTGGCAGATACAACCCGGGTAGGAACAAGGTTATCAGATCTGAGTACCTTGGCGACTGCAGTTGAGATTAGCCAGCGGTCTTGATCACTGATCTCAGTGAAATTGAGGCCGATTATAGGCAGGGTAAGCTCCTTATCCACAATATCCTCAGTTGACCAAACCACCTCGGCTTTGACTGCCAACTGGCGGTCGATCTTAGGAATTCTAATTATCATCTCAATGGTTTCGTGAACAAGGGGGGGGTCTTGCAAGCGGACGGTAGCACCACCGGCACTAAGGTTGAGGGTGTAACCTGAAGTAGTACCTCGCGACGTTTTGACGGTTACAGGCCATTCTATTTTAGCTCTGGGGTAGCGACGTCTTTCGACAAACTGAGGATCCATGAGTGCCGCCTTAGACAGTGGAAGTTTCTTGGTATGGATGTGGATCTTCTTTTTGGAGATGATCGGTGACAAGGGCTGAGATCAACTCTTGATCTGTGCCATCGATATTGGTAAACCTGACGCCCATGCCACGAGGTCTACCTTCATCATCAGAGGTGGAAAAATTGGACCACATAACTTCAGCAGTGACCTGCACACGGGGACAAAGAAGGGAGACGCTAATGGATACTTCCAGAACTTCATTAGGTTTAAGGGGTTCCCGGCAGCGAATGAAAGCGCCTCCGTGGCTAACATCTTTGGTCTCACCTGACATGAATCCTCTGGTGCTTTTTATGATGACTGGCCACGTTACTACGGCCCTTGGATGTTGCCTTCTTTCTCTGCCTTCTTGTATATCCATAAAAAGTAACCTTAACCCTTTGCCGTCCCATCTCTGCGCTGAACCGGAGCGAGTCAGTTGGTGCTAACCAGTTATGGACTGGTTAGAGAAAAGGTTCAGTTCGGTGTGGTATTCCTGCAACGTCTGTGCCACACCTCTGTTACAGGGAAGCTTTAATCGTAATTTTTACGGGAATCTCAGCGGACTTATGTCGGGGAAGGAATTTTTGCCAGGTTGAGACTTTAGGATCAGAACCACAAACAAGAGCGTTTTTTTATGAATAGATGCTCCGCCGTGGTTGTGGATTGTATTGCTCCCACAGAGCCAAAACCCCTCGCCAAGTGTTCCGGTCTGCCGTAAAGATATCCCCCACCAAGTTCCTCAGGTAGTGCTACGACTACATCGCCGGGAGAAAGCATCTCGGCTTTTTCGGCTCCATAGAACACGCCAGGCTGGTTTTTTATGGCCTCCACCTGTTCTTTGCTCAAATCCAGGACTATTCCAGATGGCAACTCAACTGGAGCCGCGGAGACATTGCGGCCAAGAGCCAAGACTGCCATGAGGCATAGGAGAACCAAAAGCAAGATTTCCAACGTGAGAAGGCTGTTCTTCATGCCTGGATCCTGGGGTGAAAGGTTCCTTTCCAAAAAAAAGCCCCCACTGACCACCTTGCGGAGAACCTAGTGCGCCTACCGCTATGAGCCTATGGGGGTTTAGGGCTAAGAAGCCCGTCGTACCTGAGTCAGCACGATAGTATATTTGCTTAGCTACGTCAATCGGTAAAACCACCATTTTGCCTTGCAGCTATGCGGGTTCGCATTTCTATTTCTGTCTGGCACCCTCGGTTGTCCACTTTGAGAACAATGCATGGATGCTTGTATCGAGCTGGGCCTGTGCTTCTAATATGCGCTCCACTCAAAGCGGTGAGAACTATGCTGGCCAAGACGACTAAAGTGGTTATGACAACAAACAGGTTGAATTTTTCCAGCTTCATCCCTTATCCCCTCTCTCAGGTAAACTTTGCCGTATAGACGTTGTTCTGCCTGCACTGCTTTTCGACTCAATAAAAGCAGTAAGAATACCAAAGTTGCAAAAAAGCTCGAACATCTCAAAAAGACTCTTACTTACGTTTTTTTGCCGAATCTGAGGTGGGTGGCGGTATCACCAGATTTGGCCAAATGACAAAAGACCATTTGGCCAAAGGGCCAATCAGAACAAGCCCTGTCACCGAGGGCTTTTACCATCACGGTGGCGCCATATTGGAGAAGATGAGTAGAGGGTATGGGTTACGTTTGGATTGGTGCGCAGCAATGTATTAAGGCAGGCACGCTGACGTAGAAGATAGGATACGGGAGCAAGGTTATTTCATCTAACAGTGGTTAATCCCCTTGCATAGCCCCACAGTCGGCTGGCTCCAGGCACTTTGGCAGATAACGAATCCCGAGCGATTGGGCGAACTGGTAACGGGCACAGTCCAAGTACTTGCCATGACAGTATTTTTTGAGTAATTCGAATTCAGGAGATGTTGGTTTTATCTGACTCCTATAGAACCAGCAGCCAATACAGATGTCACAACGAGGCATTTCTTCACCTCAAATTTGGGTTTAGATGTTCAATATAAAGTCTCCAGGCAATTAGATAGGGTGCAATGAACATGCCTGCTTTTGTCATCTTGCAAAAAAGGGGGTATTGATGTAAGACTCTTTTCACCCCGAAGAGTGAACACATACAACGTGCGCCTGTAGCTCAGGTGGATAGAGCAACGGACTTCTAATCCGTAGGTCGGGGGTTCGAATCCCTCCAGGCGTGCCAGGAAACAGAATGCCCAGACCATGAGGTCTGGGCATAAATATTTTTGGGAGGGTAGGTTAGTATTGCAGGGTTTTTTATGGGCCAGTGTATTTTGCTGGGAGAACTCGCAAAGCACGTGGTTTAAGCTGGACTGGCAAACCACTCAGGGAAATACTCTACTACCGCCCTGACAATATCCTTATCGTGCTCGCTCAAAGCGCCCCTGGCTATCAAGGCCTCCACCGTTCTCTCGAGTACAATCATCTTGCCATCAGTGTGGATTATGGCCGGATAATACTCATTGACAAAGAACTGTCTGAGCCGGGAGCGTAGGGTGGCGTCAGCGGCCATGGCCTTGACCTGTTTGCCAATTTCAGACTTGTCACGGCCCCGCAACTTCGCCTTAGGGGACTGCATCTTCTTGGCGGCATGCTCGATACCATCGACGGCCTTAAAAATGAGTTGCCAATGCTCTATGTTGCCAAGGGAGTTCACCATGATGGTGTTCGTGGAAAGCAAGTTTTTATCGTGATCGACTCTGGCTCCTTCAAGGTGGGGGAAAAAGTAGTTGTCAGAAATGGCACAGAAAGCGCTGACTCCACCGGCAAAGGGTCGCTCCATTAAATCATAGACAGTGAAAAACGGCTTTTGTTCGAAACGGGCGTCTTGAAGGAGAATGAGCTCATCTTCTGTGTAATGGAAGCGCTCGTCCCAAAGTTCTTGGGGGGAAAGATCCTTTCTCGTCAAGGAACTCTGGCTGGTGAGCATGCCCAGACTCTGGCCCCCTCTCCAGACCAGAGGTAAGGCGCCAACCGTCCACTCCGCACTTCCACCTATCTCTCCAATCATGCTGTGGAACCCGCGGCCATCTGGTAACCGCAGTCCGTCAAGTCCCATGACCACAGCAGGGAAAAGGTCACCGTCCTTGTCAAACGGAGTGGCCACACCCATTGAATTCAACTCATCCATTGCTGGGTGATGACGAGGTCGATCAAGAAAGTAAGCGCTCATCTGAGATAAGTCTTTTACGCCGCAGGCATCGGCGATTATTTGCGTTTCTTCCCGTAAGTCTGTGTCCCTCGGATTGAATTCCGTGAACATTGAACCGGCCATCCAACGCTCAACGTAGATATCGGGCAAGTGCCTTTTGAAGTCTGACTCGGTGATAAAAAGCGCAGTAAGTGAACTGTGGAGACCCTTGACCGACTTGCCCGTACCGTCGATTACGTCGGAGCCCATGGACAGACGAGTCACTTCTTTGCTGAGTCCGCGGCCGTAGCGGCTGCAATGCTCCTCTTTGCCGTAGAGTGCACCAACCGGAATGGTGGGATTGCCCCCCGCCTCCAATCCCGGTTTTACCCTTACCCCCTCAGTTATGGCGCTCTCGATAATAACCTCTTCTCCGACATCGAAGGTTTCTGTGGTGATTTGCAGCACCTCACTCATAATCTGAGCTGCAACTCGGTCATTATGCCTTTTGAGCCGGTTTATCAACGATTTGGATTGCTCCTCCTTGGGCACCCTTGACAAGGCGGCGAAACCTTCAAGAACGACAGCGGCAGCGGGGAGGGCTGCTGCGAGGATGACCCCCTGGCGAAGCTGCTTGCTTCTGAAAACGCCGAGATTGGAACGTCCGTTCACCCGGTCTTCGATGACAAATACCGAGCCCTTGGCCAACTCGAGACCGTAAAATCTTAGTACCTCCTTGTGTCTGAGGTTGAAGGTAGAGATTTTCTCTTTGGTCATTATCCTGGGTTCATATCGCCCATTATAGGTCAAAGGTGAGTTGGCTATATCATACCGCAAAGGAATGGCCATGCTTAACACCTCCAGAGATTGTTTTTTTGAGATAATCAGTTATGCCAGTTAAGCTGGTTTAACCAGTTCAGCCTGTCCTCAATCCGAAACCCTAGAACTAAGTGTCTAAAATGTTATCAAATGTTTAGAAACCGTTGAAGGCGTTCAAATGGTAGAAATCGTAAATGGTAAACGGTAAATCGCTGAAAATTCTAGATCGCGGCTGGAAAGCCGCTCGCACAGAAGAGTCTGACTTCTGACTTCTGATCTCTGATCTCTTACCCCCGTCTCGCCAGACCTGACGGTGAGTTTGCCCTGAGCGACTCGACCTGAGCTCGTCGACAGGTCCTGCCGAAGGGCTCGTCTCGCCAGTTACAACAAATGACAGCGGAGCGTAGTGACCTAGTGACGGCGAAGCCACATGACGACCTCAGGGCTGCAGCTGCGGTTGCGGCTCTTCCGCGCTTGTTTCACCGGGCTTTTCTTCTCCAGGTCCTTCTTCCTTTTTCCCCACCTCACCGGCTACTGGCTCCGGTACGCCGGCAGCCTGGAGATTTGTGATTTTCGTCTCCTGTTCTTCAATTTGTTTGGCCAGGTCATTGATTTTCTGTTCTGTCGTATCCCTTTTTGCCTCAAGCTTTATACTCTCTGCTTCAATCTGGAGTACTTTGGCCTTGAGGTCGGCAATCCTGTTTATATTGTCTTCCTTTTCACCCAGGTTCGCCTTGTCTATGGTTTCCACTTTGGCGAGGTCCAGCTTGACCTCGGCTGCATCGAAATGCTTATCAGCCAAATCCTGTTGGTAATCAACATACTTTTTTTGTAAAGAGGCCTTTTCGGCCTTCATCTCAGCGAGCTTCGAATTCTCTTCCGCGACCTGCAGATTAAATGCCGCCTCGTGCACTTCCGTCTGCTTCTCGGTCGGCACCTGGGCAAGTAGTTCGTCCGTGTTCGAACTGCCGGTGATGGAACTTGTGAGCCTGCGGGTAGTCTCACAACCTGTGAGCAGTGTTAAAGTGAGCAGGAAAATGAAGCTAATATAACTAAGAGTTTTCATGACCTCTCCTCCCTTGCTGTTTGAGTACCCGTTGTACAGTCTTTTTTGCGCCCATGTTTTTACTCGAAATACAAGGTTAGATGCTTGCCAGTCACTTTTCAGCAACTTCGTCTGGATCTATGATTAGAGTTTGAAAAGCCTCGAATGCCCCGGGGTCCATCTCTCCCGACTTTAGGTGTTCCAAAGCGGCTTTGGCGATGGCTCTGCGGTCTTTCCCCGATATCTTTAGGAAACGGACACCCATCCCCCTGGGGGTGATGTCATCATCTGGGCCGTAGATGTTTGACCAGATCACTTCAGCCTTTACCTCGATGGCCTGATCGGGGGCAGTAATGATCATGTCGAAAACTTCATTTAGCCGGAGAGGTTTGGCACATGAGACAAAAGCGCCGTCCGTGCCCAAGTCGAGGGTCACCCCTTCCATGGAGCCTTTTTCGCTAGTAACCGTCACTGGCCATTTAACTTTTACCCGAGGACCCCCGCGATCGCCTCCACCAGTTACCATATTGCTGCCTCCAATTTTGGAAAATAATCAGGCAAAGAGATTAAACCAGTCGAGAACTATCCCTCCTTCGGTTCACTTTCCTATACCGCCAGTATCGGGTTCTCGCCATGGAAGGGTGCCAGCCCATGAAGTATGTGAGCAACTTTTGTTGAGACTCTAGATATCACCCTAAGGAGAATAAACCACGGTTACAATATTGAAGTCAACGAAAAAGCTGCAGTCCATCAACAGTTCAGGGACAAAAGATACGGAAGTCGACTTTGCTTGGCCCCCGGCCGGGTAATTGACGAATGCAGCTGCTGGGGTGCATCAATGAAATATCCTGACTAGGCATGCCTTTTGCAACACATTCTTCCGGTTGGGTAACCAGGAAAAAATCCACAGCATAAAAGCTTCCCAGATGAGGAGGAACAGTCATGAGATTGATACTCGTGGCCATAGGTATTTTGAGCATGGTCCTCGTTGGTGTAATCGGGTGTGCCACCAAGGGTCCCGTGCAAACGGAAACCTTTGAACAAGTAGCGGCAGAGGAGACAGCAGAAGAGACAATCGAACCTTGCACCAATCTGGAAATGGCACTGGAAAGGGCAGAAGAGCTCACTCATGATACCTATTCCGGAGCCACCCAGTATGACGGGGATATCCGGTTCGCTTTTGACAGCTACAAGCTCTCAGCAGAGGCCAAAAAGGCTATAGACTCTGTAGTCCAACCCTTGGTAGAGGCTGACAAAAATTTCTTTATCGAGTTGCAAGGGCACACGGATGCCTTTGGCGAAGAACCCTACAATTTTCAGCTCGGTTTAAACAGGGCGAGGGCGGTAATGGGCTATCTGCACCAAGAGTACGGTTTCTCTTTACAGCGGATGAACGGGTTTTCTTGCGGGGAATTAAAACCCGTGGCAGTGAATGACTTTGAAGAAGGCCGGGCGGAAAACCGCCGAGTAACCCTGGTGGTGATAGAGTAATCAGCCCCAAAAGCCACGGGCATGGCGCATTGCAAGGAAGCAATGCGAGAACACCGATCATCTTTTTACCTTTGAAATTCTTAATCGCATCCCATGAATAAGAAAAGCGGAGCCATTAGCTCCGCTTTTTTGTTCTTAAACGTGGTCAAGTACCTGCCAATCGAGATTTTACCCCCTGTGATTTTAGTGTAGAATCAAATGTTCTATTGTGTAACAATTGAAGCTCCCTGCAGCAATAGGTGTCGGCAATGAACTCGACTGCCCTCGGCCATGAGAGCTTCTGGAAGATTAACCCGGAGGCACTTTCTGCAGGGAGGATTTGTGTTGCTAGGCGAAGGGGATATCAACTATTCAAGCTTAATGCAAAGGTAGATGATCATGGGTTTTTTTAGGGCTTCGGCTGGGTTCAAAGGAGTGAGAAGGTTTGGGAGTATAGCCAAGGTGCTTATCAAACACGGTCTTGGCGATGTGGTCGAGAGGGTTATGAGCCGCAAAGAAAAGCAAGTGGAAGCGGACCAGGTCAAGCCTGCGACTCTCAAGCCCGGCGTGCTGTCGCCACGCCGCGTCAGGTTGATTCTGGAGGAGTTGGGGCCCAGCTTTGTCAAACTGGGGCAATTGATGAGCACGCGGGCTGATATTTTTCCGCCCGAATACATCAGCGAGCTGAGGAAATTACAGGATAGAGTTCCTCCCATTGCCTATTCAGAGGTTGAAAAGGTTATCGAGGAAGAACTCAAGCAACCGGTGAAAGAAATCTTCACTGAATTCAACCGGGAACCTTTTGCTGCTGCTTCAGTGGCTCAGGTTCATCACGCTACCCTGCCCAGCGGTGAGAAAGTCGTGGTCAAAGTCATTCGACCCGGTATAACCAAGAGGGTCAGGGAAGATATTCGTTTGATGTATTATCTGGCTGACAAAATAGAGAAATCCTTTGATTTGGGCAGAATCCTAGCGCCCACAAACCTGGTGCGGGAGTTTGAGCGGACTATTTTTAGAGAAATAGACATGCTCATTGAGGCAGGTAGTATCGAGAAGTTCGCCCATAACTTCAGGGAGGTTGATGAACTCTACATTCCCAAAGTCTACTGGGATTACACTACCAAATCCGTCCTGGTGATGGAACGGATCGATGGCATCAAGATGGACCACGTGGATGAACTCAAGGCCCACGGCATCGATCCGAAAGAGGTGGCAAGAATAGGACTGCGCTCCTTTTCTAGGCAACTGATGGAATTCGGCTTCTTCCACGCAGACCCACACCCGGGCAATACCATTGTGATGTTCGACGGCCGCGTGAGCCTGGTTGACTTTGGCATTACAGGTTATCTGGACGAAGAGACCATGCGGCAAATAGCAAACATTTTCCTGGGCTATGCCGAGCACGACTACGACATGGTGATGGACGCCTTCTTGGAAGCGGGCCTGATCGACGAGGAGACAACAGATCTGGAGAGCTTCAGGGTTGATCTGAAAGATGCCAGTGAAGCTTTCTACGGCCGTTCGTTGCAGTCTATATCAGTAAAAGATGTCTACGACCAGATCATTTATCTGGCGCTCAAATATCACATCCAGTTACCCAGGAACCTTTTGTTGCTTTTGAAGACATTTGTTCAGACTGAAGCACTGGGGAAGATTCTGGAGAGCGATGCAAGTCTTCTGGAGTTCATCAAACCCTACGCCAAAAAGCTACTCGAGCGCGGCTATGATGCAAAAAAGATCTTCAAAAATATCGGCAGGGACACCCGATATGTGGGTAAATACGCTAAGGTTATGCCCAAGTTTGTCCACGATATACTCAGACAGGTGGCCAAGGGCAAACAAAGAGTTGAGATCTGGCATGAAGGGTTTCAGCAGCTAGATATAAAATTTGAAAAGGGCCTTAATCGGTTAACCGTGGGCTTGGTGATCTCTGCTTCCATCATTGCTGCTGCCATGGTACTCAATTCAGCCCAGAAAGTCCTTGTGTTCAACGTAGAATTCCTCGGTCTTGGGCCAGTTTCTCTCACCACCATCCTGGGGATAGTTGGCTATGTAATTGCCACTGTTCTCGGGGTTTGGCTGATCGTGTCCATTTATCGCTCCGGTAAGTTATAAAGGAGAGGTCAGAAGTCAGACGAGAGCACGTCAAATGGGAAATTAGAAAATTAGAGAATTAGGGAATTAGGGAATTAGTTTAAACTACAAGTGCTTAACAGTTCACCGTTTACCTTTTACGAGTTTTACGATTTTTACGAATTAACTAATTTTCTAATCAACTAATTCTCTCATTTCCAATTCCGCAATCCGCTATCCAAAATCCGCGATCGAAAAGATCCTAGTGCCTTACTCAGGGTAGCAAGGGTTCTAAGGGGCATCCCTGACAGCGGGGCTTACGTTTGCAATGGAGCTTTCCCACTCTCACCAGCAAGGCGTGATATTCGTTGAATAGTCTCACTTCTGATGGCAGGTGGAGGGTGAACAATTCCTGCAGATCGTCATAGCTCGCCTCTTTACCGATGAGGCCGTGACGGCTCGCAACCCTGTAGGTATAGGTATCCACGACGAAGACAGGTTTTTCCAAGGCGTAAAGCAGGATACTGTCTGCGGTTTCCGGGCCTACTCCGTTGACAGCCAAAAGCTCTTCTCGCAACTGGTCTGTCTCTGCCCGTTCCATAGCTTCTAGATCGCCGGAGTAGGCCTCGATGATAAAATCAATAAGATTCTTGAGCCTGCGGGCCTTTAGGTTGAAATAGCCAGCTGGTTTAATCAACTGCGCCAACTCCACTATGGGCAGAGCCTGGAGTTTGTGTGGATCGAGCAGGTTATGATTCTTCACGTTGGTCATTGCTTTCTCCACTCCCTGCCAATTGGTGTTTTGGGTAAGCACGGCACCAACCAACACCTCCAGAGGGCTCTCTGCTGGCCACCAGTGCTGTGGGCCGTAAGCCTCTAGCAAGAGGTCGTATATCTCACTAAGTTTATCTGCAAGGATGTTCATGGGAACCTCGGAAAGCGTGGCACCAAATGTCTAACGTGTCTAAAATGTTTAGAGACCGTTAGTTCGTTAATTGGTCAAAAGGTCAAATCGTCAAATGGTTGACTCGTCATTGAGGCCATTCATAACCATTTGACTAGTCGACAAATTGACCATTTGACTTGCTGCTTGCTGGCGTCTGTCCTCCGTCATCTGTCGTCTTTCATTTGCCTCCTGCCCGCCGCAATCTTTCTCCATGCTCCATGCCTCTCCAATCCCCAATGGCTCCAAACACGGTAGCATCTATCCCTCCTGGGAGGCAATAGATGGGTGAGGTTTTCTCTTTTGAGGTTGCTGCGTTCTTGCCTCAATTGGGCCAAAAAGCTTATTGACACTCTGCCTTTCTCTTTGCTAGTGTTCTGAGCATTGGCAATGGAGTCTGCCATAAACCGCCTACCTATTGAGAGGCTGATGACTCCTACTTCACAAATCAGTTGGGGTAGGAGTCGGCACAAAGCCAACCCCATCGTATATTGCAGTTGGCTTTTTTCTTTTTGGCCCTGCGAAGATGCAGCCTTGCTGGAACCTGCCCCAGGAGAGGATCATGCTTGACCACTATAAAAAGATCAGCCAGGAACTCACGAGCTGTATCGGAGAACTGGCTGCGATCTCCAACAGCCGGGGTGACAAAAAAGTCGAGGAGAACCTCCGCGAGATCAGGGAGAAACTGGAGGGAAACCGCTTCCATCTGGTCGTGCTGGGCCAATTCAAGAGGGGAAAATCCACTTTCATCAACAGTCTTTTGGGAGATAAGGTGCTACCCACAGCCGTGGTCCCCCTTACTTCTATTGTCACTCTTCTTAAGTATGGTGAAGAAGAGGGGATTGAAGTTCTGTTCAACGATGGTAAAAGAATCACTATCTCCCGCAAACAACTGCCAGAATATGTCACGGAAAAAGGTAACCCTGCTAACCATAAGAACGTCAAACACGTTGAGGTATCTTACCCCTCCGGCTATCTTAAAGACGGTGTGTTCATCATCGACACTCCCGGAGTGGGCTCTACTTTCGAAAACAATACCGAAATGACCTATAATTACCTGCCGAGAGTAGACGCTGCTCTTTTTCTGCTGGCGGTTGACCCGCCCATCAGTCAGTCTGAAATAGCATTTCTGGCCGACGTTAAAGACCATGTGGAAAAGATCTTTTTTGTTCAGAATAAGATTGACTACATGGACGACGCAGAGTGTAAGGAATCCATGGCTTTCTCCATGGAGGTCATCGAAAAAGCACTTGATGCCGACAGCATCACCATTTATCCTCTTTCCGCCAAGCTCGCCCTGGAGGCAAAACAGTCAAAGGACAAAAAACTCCTGGGAAAGAGCCGACTGCCTGAGTTCGACACGGTACTGGGCGATTTTCTCCTGCGGGAGAAGGGCAAGACCGTTCTGCGTTCTGCTCTCAACCATACCAGGAAACTGCTCTCAGACGAGGAGTTTGCCATCCAGTTGGAACTTCGAGCCATTGCCACACCTCTGGAGGATCTTGAGCAAAAGATTCACCTTTTCCAGGAAAAAATGGAAGTGGTCAAGCAGGACCGAGAGGACAATGTTTACTATTTCCAGGGAGAGATCAGCCGCCTCATTGACATACTGGATCGCGACCTGGACAGACTCAAAAAAAACGAGATACCAAAATTGATGAAAGAACTGGAGGCTACTGGCGAGAGGCACCGGCACAAGAGCGTCTCCGAGTTCGTCAAGCTCATGGAGGCAGCATTAAATGAGGGTGTGGTGCGCACCTTTGATGAATGGATTGTCAGAGAGGAAGAGCGTCTCAATCAGGAGTATGCACGCATTTCCAGTCGCTTTTCCAATCGGACCAACGAAATCATTGACGCCATTGTCACTGCCTCCATGGAGCTCTTTGATCTGAAGTTGGATAGATTTGCAGCAGAAGAGAGTATCAATAGGAACAGTCAGCTCTATTACCTGGTGGGTGACCCGCCGCGATTTTTTGACTTGGAGGGAGCCTTTGATTTTTTTTCTCAGAAGATCTTGCCCAGAAATTTTTCTCAATCAATGGTGCTCAGAGACCTGCAAAAGAAAATTCCCGACAAGGTAGACCAGAACAGTGGTAGGGTCCGCTGGGATTTCATGGACCGGATCAACAAGAGCTTCCTGAAGTTTCGCTGGGATCTGAATTTGACTATTGATGCCACCCAAGAAGGGATCGAGAAGGCCATTGACAAGGCAATGGAGCTGAAGAAAGCAAGCGCGGCCGAGGTTGAAAAGGCGACGAAGCTCATCACCGGACAAGACGAACAACTCAAATTGGTTAAGGTGGAGCTTCAAGCCTTAGAAGATGCCATTCAAGCCTTGTAGTCAATCAGACAGATTCATTCAACTCTGTTACACCACAAGTTGGTAAAAACAGACCTTCGTGGTAAGGTAAGCGCGATTCTACCCCCATGGTCCCCCTAGCCCGGATATTTCTATGAATGGCCTGCTGCGACCACGGATATGGCCGTCCTTGGGTGTTCCTTCGACAGGATCCCCGCGACTACGCTCGGGACAGGCAGGACAAGCTCACCCTGCGACGTACCGTTCAGGTACGCCTCGGGTCCAATCCCGCGGTACCGCGGGACGGTTGCCCGATTGCACACCCAACTTCATGGTCTCGCAAGAGCAATTCATCAAATATCCGGGCTAGCTGATTTGTTGATTTTCGTATTTTTCGGAGGACATATATGGCAATAAGCTTGGCACTGATTGTAGTCTTTGGGCTGGCAGCGGATATAGCGTTTCGCAAATGTAAGCTTCCCGGTCTGGTAGGGATGCTCATCGTTGGAATTCTGGTGGGCCCTTACGTTTTAGGACTTATGCGACCTGACATGATGCACGTCTCTGCCGACTTCAGAAGAATAGCCCTCATTGTGATCCTGCTGCGGGCCGGATTTGAGCTGCGCCGGGACACCTTGAACCGGGTGGGTAAAACGGCAGGCCTAATGTCAGCAGTGCCGGCCATGTTTGAAATTGCCGCAGTGGTGGCGGTGGCCCCTCATTTTCTGAAACTCTCCCTCCTCGAAGCCGCTATCCTGGGCACCATTCTGGGAGCGGTTTCTCCGGCAGTGGTAGTGCCCCTGATGATCGATTTTATGGAGCGGGGCAAAGGGGCCAAGAAGGGAATCCCCACAATGGTTCTGGCGGCCTCCTCAGTGGATGACGTCTTTGTTATTGTCCTCTTTACCATCTTTCTCGGCATGTATGGTGGGCACAAGGTCAACATCGCCTGGCAACTTGCCGGCATACCCATTTCCATCGTCCTTGGGATAATCGTTGGCTTGATTCCCGGCTACTTACTCTACCGGCTTTTTCTTAAATACGACTGGCAGCCGCCCCGGCGCACTCTCCTGGTTATGGGGACTTCCATATGTCTCATGTGGTTGGAGGAAGTTGCCCAGAATGTAGTGCCCATTGCCGCCCTTTTGGGGGTTATGGCAATAGGGTTCGTCATCTTGGAAAAGGAGGAAGCCATTGCCCACATTATCTCCCAAAAGCTCAAAAAACTCTGGGTTTTTGCTGAGCTGCTGCTTTTTGTTCTGGTAGGAGCTCAGGTGAACGTATCGGTGGCCTGGAAAGCCGGAGCGGCGGGACTTGCGGTGATTTTTATCGGCCTGGTGGCCAGATCGATTGGCACCTACATCTCTGTTTTGGGCACCGATTACACCTGGAAAGAACGGCTGTTCTGCGTGGTTGCTTATGTGCCTAAAGCAACGGTACAGGCGGCAATCGGCGCAGTCCCCCTGGAAGCCGGGGTTGCTGGTGGCGAGGTGATTTTAGCTGTTGCAGTGCTCAGCATCTTGGTGACAGCACCCCTGGGTGCCATCGGCATTATGCTCCTGGGTGAACCCATCTTGGAAGAAGAGAAGCTCACGACCTACCGCTTCAAGACCCTGAGAGATAAATTGCAACTGCCAAGGGTAGGCGAGAAAATAAGAAGCAAAAAATACGGTACTATCTGGAAGATAATAGAAGAAAAAGAGGTTTTTGTGAAGACGCCGGGAGCGGAATGGGAGGAATCCGAGCCCATGCCGGCCATCTATCTGAGGTTCTGGCACCCAGAGTCGAGCAATTCGCCCGGCAAGGGCAGAACTATGGAATACCGATATAGTTTTGTTGACACCTCATTTTACGCCAACTGGGAAATAATGTATGACTAGCACAGAGCGCCTAGCGCATAGAGCATAGGGCATGGGGAAGTAATTTCGGATTTCTGATTAGTGACAGGTGCAGGGCGCTTTATTAATTAAAGGAATATAAAAACAGAAAGCACAGTTGCCTTCATTGTCTTTCACGCGTTTCCCGCATTTCTCGCTCGCAACGCGCTAGGTGCTTTGCGTGTAATCGTCCTCCCCATACCTTCTTTTTTTAAGTATGATCCTGACAAACCCGGCAATAGTTATCAATGCACCGGCAAAAAAGAGGATGGTATAGAGGTTATTTGCCAGGTAGGTGAACCAGGTAATATTTCTCCTGATATGGGAGTGCCATCTTCTCTCCAGTTCATCAAAGGAGATGGAAAAAGTATTGAAAACCGCCTCGTCGATGTTATTGCCCCCCTGCAGATTTTTGAGGAGATTTCGAATTCCCTTTTGGCCGAATTCCTGGCTAATGAACTCGACAAAACTTTTACTTTCCTCGTAGGCCAACAGAAGGGATTCATCGTCCCTAGGGAAACTTCGACTCAATCGTCTCATACTCAACAGACTCTTTGAGAGGACAGCCTCCTCCAAAATCGCTCCCTTTCTACTCATCATTATTTCTGCAATGCCGTCGCTGGCTAGTTGGGAAATTCCCTCATCCAACCACCTTGGTAGATTGCCGTTCTCTACCTGGCTATGAAGAAGCAAATGACACAGTTCGTGTTTTATGGTCGTTCTTAGACTGAAAGGGTAGTTATTCATCTTGGTGTAGTCGATCACCATCAGGTTCCTTTGAGGAACAGCGTAAGCGACAACAACTCTGCTTCCAGCCAATTCCTCAAATTTTTGCCGATTGTTAGTGAGCACCAATGTTGGCCTGAAATCCAGGGTCCAGGCAAAGCTTCTTTCTAAATCACTTTTTATTGCGGGAAAGATGCTGACGGCTTCATTTGCCACAAATCTCAATGGCTCTTCGAATACAACAACTATGTCATCTGCCTGAATGATACTTGCCTGTTCAGCATAAACAGATGAAGTGAACAGTAGCAAGAAAAGAACAAGAAAGAATAGCTCTCGTCGGGGCATAATCATAAAAAATTCGCTGAATGCTGGTCACTAATAGGACAAAATCCTTCCTTCCTTTGTAAATTATTACCCCAGGGGAGTCAACTTGCTGATCAGACCCTGACCACCATCAAGGCATCATCTGCCGTTCGACAGGCTCACGGCCCTGAGCAAAGCCGAAGGGCGGCGTTGCCTTCGATCGCTCCTCCGGTGAGCTTCGGACAAAGGGATTATTCTATGGCTTGAATTTTGCAAGCAAAATCTTCCTTGACTGGTGTCGATCGCGGACAGGACTCCACATTTGCCCAACAGGGAGGTACACATCATGTTGCGTTTAATAAGGATGTGCCCAAAGTGCAGGGCCAGGATTTTGCTAAGGGCCAGGGTAGGGCAGCGAGTAGTTTGCCCAGAGTGTAAGAGCCCCTTCGTCGCCCAAGAAAACTAGCGGCAGCAAAGGAATAAAATTAACTGATAAGAATCGAAAGAAGGGTGGAAAAAGTTATGACTCTCACCAAAGCTGACATTGCGGATACCATTAGCGACCAGGTGGGCTACACTAAGAGAGAATCTCTCAAAGTAGTAGACCAGCTTTTCGAGTACATCAAGAATTCTCTAGAAAGTGGCGAAGATGTCCTCATAAGCGGCTTCGGTAAATTCTCGGTGAAGGATAAGCGGGCGAGGAAGGGCAGGAATCCTCAAACCGGGGATCCCCTACTTTTGTCCCCCAGGAAGGTCGTGACTTTCAAGTATTCCGGGAAGCTGCGAGATGTAATCAATGATGAAGTTTAGCGCTTAGTGGGGCCCTTAAAATTCCCCTATTGCAACACTCCAATGTTCCAGTCTGAGAGAATTTTTTACCAAGGGGGCGAGAAATCAAGACCGGTACCTGTGAGGTGGGATCTTCACTCGAAAAGTTTTTCCTGCATTTCGATCCTGCGTTGCTCCAGTGCATATTTCAAAAACTTTCTTTCGGCCTTTCTGTAGTCTTCCTCCCGGTAGTACTTACGGGTTCCCTCCGTGCGGAAGAAGGCTCTAGATCTTTCCAACAACAGCCGTAAACCTGACTTATCTTGTATCTTCATCTTCCCAATCACATCTCTTCAATAGTCACAACTTCTCACACAACCCTTGATTATCAGTGTTAGCAGTGACACATAGAGGTACACAAACCGTACCAATTCTATTATTTTAATTTTTTGTTTATATTACAACTAGTTATATACTTCACCTTAGATGTGTATATAAACAATTTTGGGTAATACGGTGCCAACAGTGGAAAGTTTTTTCCACTTTTTTCTGCAGTGTTACCATGGGTTTATGGAGGTGGGATCATTTTTTGTTTTGATTTTGATAATTTGGCATGTATTTTGCTCCTCTGTTTATCTAAATCTTTGAAAATAAAGCATGTTTCTGTAATTGCTTTCTTTCTAATGGACCATGAAAAGGTGAGGACCACTGGAAGATGATATACGGCGATAGACGAACATACCCTCGGGCCGATGTAAGGTGGCCAGTTTCGGCGGTTACGCCTGAGGGAACCATTCATGGGGAGACGAAGAATCTCAGCATGCTCGGGGCGTTTATTTGCTGCCCTGAACCGCTGAGATTGAATGAAATCGTGGCACTGACCATCAACATCCCGGATACGGAGCACTCCCTCACGGTTAGGGCTCAAGTGGTATGGATAAATGGTGGTGCCGGCGAAGACGAGGTGAGATCAAACGGCGTTGGCGTCAGGTTCATATGGCATTGCGGCGTAGTCACTAATGAGAACTGAACCGATACGAAGTCGCCCAAGCGTGTGGCTAGCTCTTAGCAAAGGATACTCGTCATGACCCTAACCAAAGCAGAAATCGCCGAACAGGTTCACAAGCAGTTGGGGCGGAACAGGAAAGAATCAGCGAGGATGGTTCAAGCTCTTTTCGAAATCATCAAGGACTGTCTCGAAGATGGGAAGGATGTAATGATAAGCGGTTTCGGGAAGTTTTCTATCCGTGATAGAGCCGAGAGGAGTGGCAGGAACCCGCTCACTGGCGATACCATACTGTTGTCTGCCAAGAAAGTAGTGACTTTCAAATGCTCTGGAAAACTCAGAGAGAAAATCAACGGGGAAAAAAACTGAACCGTTTTTTTTGCCTCCGGTGAAAGGTTTAACAGGTCCAGCCAAACGGATAGATTGATATGGTCTTAGGAATCAAGAGTCGTGGGCAGCCTAGAGCCAAGATAAAGTGGCCCGTTTTAATACAGACCAGTAGCAAGTCAATAAACGGGGAGACCCAGAACATCAGCACCAGTGGTGCTTTCATTTTCTGTCCAGATCCGTCAGGTTTAGAAGACAGCTTCCGGATCATTATCAAGGTTCCTCACCGTCAGTCGCTGAATATATCCGCAAAAGTCATTTGGAAGACAGTTGCCACATTGGACGACAGCACTCCAGGATCGGGTATCGGAGTTCAGTTCTCAGGAATTTCTGCGGAT
>JAJDNB010000091.1 GCA_022340905.1 Deltaproteobacteria bacterium
ATGCGCATTCCCACATTATCGTAAACGTTTCCAGCGAACCAAAGGGAACCGCGTACTCCATAACCGTCTCCAGCATCCCATTCATTTTCTGCATCGCTCCAACCAGCCCCAAGATCGCTAAGATGACTTTCAACCTTTCCCCCCCAGAAAAGATCGTACTCAGCTTGTATTCCCCAATTCCAAGTACCGGTAATTGGAGCAGCAAAGATGAAACCAATAGGAGAGTAATAGTATGTTAGCTCTCTTTCATAACCGTAAGGACTCTGCACTTTATCATTCCAGTAACGAGATCCAAAACCAGTAAAAGGAGTCAATATGCTCCCAGATCGAACGGAAAAGTCATAACCAACTAAACCACGAATCTCTACGATCCAGTCATCCGAATCCGCATTATAATTCTGACCTGATGGATAAAGATAACCGTCATAGGTAAGTTCACCATACGCAAAAGAAAGATCAGCCCCAGCCATTAATTTATTACTGCCATGGAAAGCATAATCAAAATAGCCTCCGTACATCGTCCCATCCCAAGATACATCAGGATTGGTATCTTCTTTATTGTCGATGTAGAATGTCTCAAACCCTGTCCCAAAAGTATGAGTTTTGTATATTCCCTGAGCAAAAGAGGTCCCCGAAAAAAATACACAAGTACCCAATATAATAACTATTATCTTCTTCACCGTAATTACTGCCTTTTGCCCCTGGTTAAAACTGTACTGCATGGATAAAACTAATAGGCAAAGGAATTGTGTTCCCTTTTTTTGGCTGATCTAAGAGATTACACACCTATTCATAGCAAGCAACGTGCCTAGTTGTCGATATGCATAACACCATTTCTAGGTTAATTTGCTAGCTTAAAAGGGAGGGCAGCAGACTGGAGATTACATCCCTTAATTCACAGTCTTAGCTCTAGGAAGGATTCTACTAAATGAGGGGGCGGGTCAGAAAGCGCAGCAGTTGGGATTAAAGTATGTAATGATTACTCGGCATAGAAAACCGAGGGAACTGTTTGCACATCCGATGCACTGACGAGTTTGCTCCGGGCTATATCCAAACGTCATCCTCTACCGTCAACTCGCCACCAGCGTTACCAGTGTTTATCGTGCCGGCGGGTTCAACGAGTAAGATTTTGCATTCGTCTTCAGCGAGTGGCTTGTGCTCGACCCCCTTTGGCACGACAAGCATCTCTCCTGTTTTCAGGTCAACTCTGCCATCACGGAAATCAATAGCCATCTGTCCGTCAAGAACGATGAATACTTCGTCCGTGTTGACGTGGTTGTGCCAGACAAACTCGCCTTGGAATTTGACCAGTTTGAAATGGTAATCGTTCATCTGCGCCACGATCTTGGGTGACCAATGTTTCGAAAACTTAGCGAGTTTCTCCTCAAAGTTGATCGCCGAATACTTCATATGACCTCCGCAACTTCCCGCAGCTAACGGCCGAGGTCAGCGGTGGAGCAGGTGCGACGCTGATACCTGGCCTTGCGCACACACTATTAAAAAACGAAAGGAACCGTTTGCCCTTTCGACTGCAGTGAGTTGTTAGGCCGAGTGATGTTCAGTGCTAAGATCTGTGTGATCCCTGCAGGGGTTTCAGAAAAACCTGCGATGTCTTGGTTTGTTTGTACCCCGCGCGTTCATAAAAGTCTTGCGCACGTTTACGGACTACATTGCTTTGAACACGTATTGCCCTTACTTTCTGAGATCTTGCCCACTCCTCAGTCTTCCCCAAGAGCTGTGTTCCAATCCCGGCACCGCGGTGCTCCCCTAGAACGACCATTCCTCCGATTTCGACGAACGCATCACTCTCAACGCGGTGGACTATGCAGGCGTGAATCCAACCAACAGGCCTATCCGAAGCGTCTGCGGCTACCAGAACAAAGTGGTCCTCTCGGTCTAAGAAATGACTTAACCGTTCAACGATCTCGTGGGCTGAGGATGGGTAGCCGAGCTCGCCGCACAGGACGGCAAGTGCTTCCTCGTCTCCAGTATCGGGCTTCCTGAGGTAAATCTGGGTGGTCATGGTGCAATCCCGCCTGGCCAAATCTTAGATTACACGGCGTGTTATCCCCTTTCCAGGGCGGAAAGTCTCATGCCTATATCGAAAGCTGCGTGAAATTATAAGATCTTATTCAATATAACTTAGGATATTCCAAAGGAAGGATACCGAAACCGACATCCGCTCTGATCACTCCCTAAAATACCCACATAGATTGCCCCAGAAAAAGGGCCATTGCAAGACTAAAGACTACATCCCTTAATTTAACCTTCGGCTGGTTTTGACTCTACCACAAGATCTTGAGAAGAAAAAAGCGGAGCCGAAACTCCGCTCTTTATTGCCCCTCTCTTGCCGCGTGCCATCAAAGGTGGAGCAATGATTGATAGGCTCCGTCCTATTTTTCCCCCGCCATATTCTCTAAGATTTGTTTCATCTGGCTTAGTTCCTCGCCATATTTGCCCCAGTTGCCCTGCTTGAGATAATTCAGCGCCTTGTTGTAATGATCGAGAGCCTGTTGCGCCATGGCGGGAACCTGACCGGTAGGTAGCTGGGTGAGCGCTTTGGCTGTTTGTTCTTCAGGTACGCCTGCCACCGAAAAGACAGCCCGCAGGGCGTCGTCGAGATCCCTACGCATCTCCAATTCATTTCCGTGGACCGCGATAACCCTTTTCAGCTGCGGCATTTCACCCTGTTCCGACTGCAGATAGACGGGCTCTACGTATATGAAGGAATGCTCGATGGGGATGATCAGCAGGTTCCCGCGAATGACCTTGGACCCCTGCTGCCCCCACAGGGTCAATTCCGAGGATATATCCGGTTTTTGGTTGATGCGAGCTTCGATTTGCATGGGGCCATAGATCAGCTTTTCTTTTGACAGCATGTATATAAGAAGCTCCCCATAACTGTCCCCATCGCAACGGGCACACATCCAGGCGACCATATTGTCCTTTCCGGACGGGGTCAAAGGCAACATCAGAATAAATTCTTCCGAGGCGGTATCCGGCAACCGCATGATGATGTAATAGGGCAGTATCGACTGTTGCGTGTTCTTGTATATCTCCTGGGGTATGCTCCACAGGTCTTCCTGGTTATAGAAGACCTGGGGATCCGTCATATGGTAAGTAGCATACATCTGAACTTGAATAGTGAACAGGTCCATGGGGTAGCGTATATGTCTTTTCAAGAATGAGGGCATATCCTTGATCGGCTTAAACAGGCTGGGAAAGATCTTGCTGTAGGTCTGAACCAGAGGATCGGAAGAATCGATTACGTAATAGGACACATCCCCGTTGTAGGCATCAATAACAACCTTCACGGAGTTACGAATATAATTCGGGGACCTGGTTCGATTCCCCGTTTGGGGAAAAGGCTGTGAGTAAGGAAACATATTAGACGTGGTATATGCATCGTGGATCCAGTAGAGATGTCCATCCTCTCCGACCACGACATAGGGCTCCGAATCATAGGAGAGGAAAGGTGCTATTGTATAGTCTCGATTGGTAATAATGCGGTGGAACATGATGCGGCTGTCGCTGGTGATGTAGCTGGAGAAGAGGACGTTCGGATCGAGGAAATTCCAGGAGTAAACCAGCCTGCGAAAGAAACTGGAAATTTGCACCCCGCCTCTTCCTTCATAGGAGGCGTACTCGTTTTGATTGCCTTTGGGGTAATCGAACTCTTTGGTCGTGGTGTGAACGATGGAAAAACCCTCCGTTTCCTCACCGTAATAGATTTCCGGACGGGTAACTTCTGTCGAGGAGCTTGACTGGGGGGGGATGTCCTTGATAACGAGGTTGGGCAGGCCGTCTCCGGTTACCTCGTTGACCGGACTCATGACTAAACCGTAGCCGTGAGTATAGACCAGATGCATGTTTACCCACGTTTTTGCCTGGGAGGGAAGCAGTGAAGCAGGCAGTTCCCTGGCGGCAAGGGCAACCTCAGTGTATTTGTTTCCAAGCTGATAGCGATCGACGTTCACTGTCTTAAAATCGTAGTAAAGCCTGATTTCTTGGAGCTGTTTATATGTCTGAATCAGGGGCCGGTGATCCCACAAGCGTATATTATGGATTGTGGGTTCGTTTTTCTGAATATCCTTGTAGGTCATGCCCGGGTTCACGGTAAATGGTTTTTCCTGGGCTTTGTCCAACCCGAACCCCAAACGGCTCAATTTGATGTTGTTTTTGATGTATTGGGTCTCTTTCACCAGCTCGTTGGGTTTTACCACGTACTGTTCAATTATACGGGGATAGATCCAGGAAAAACCTATGACAACAAGGACGTATACGCCAACTGTGTAGAGAACCCACCTCCATTTTTTGAGAACCGGCATCAGAAAGAGAAGAAGCGCCATCACCAGCGCCAGAATCAGGAGGACCCAGTAGGCCGGGATCTTGGCATGGACATCAGAGTAACTGGCACCGTAAGCGACGCCGCTGCTAGAATACATGAGCCCGTAAAGCTTAAGCCAGTAGGTCCAAGCGATCCCCAATGAGAATAATCCGCCCAGTGCACCCAGATGCGATTTTACCCTGGGATAAATATAGAGGCGGTTCTCGCGAACCCCTATGGCTTGGTCCAGGTAATACGAAAGGCCCACACCTATAGCTACCAAGAATATGGTGGATAGGTACCATCCCTGGAAAAAGTAGTAGAGGGGAAGGGTAAAAAGATAGAATCCAAGGTCTCTGTGATATATCGGATCGGAAACACCAAAGGGAGTGCGATGCAGGAACTGTAAGAAAGTCATCCACGACTTGGAAGCGCTATACCCCAATAGAACAGAGAAGGAGAGGACGATTAGCGCCCATACATAGCTCGAGTATGCCTCATGAAAAATGATATCTAAGACGGAGTGCGGTACTTCAGAGATGACCGGTCTTATAGTGCGGGTAGCCTTGCCCCATCTCCTGGCGATGACGATGTTAGCCCCGGCAAAAATTCCAAAGATGCAGAAGAAAACTGCGAAGGCCAGAAATTTTGCCCAGAGAATCGTGGTAAACACCTGGCCAAAACCGAGATTTTCAAACCAGAGCCAATCGCCGTAATATTCCATGAAAAGGGTCAGCATTACCGCTGCCGCAACGATGACCACGGCAATCAACACGAATTTCTTTTTCAATTTCATAAGGAACCTCCGAAGTTGGAGATGTAACCGCACAAAGGCAAGTGGTCCGGGAGGGCTGCCCACCACCATTTAACCTGGATAATGAAGCCTACTCCTTTGAAGAGCAAAAATCAACGGCACTCTCGCAGAACTTTCTCCTAAGAGGCATCGCATTGACGATGAGAATCGTTATAGGTCGCAGGCTTTTTTTACTTGTGGCCAGTGGTCGGAACAGATGACAGGTGACAGAGGACAGACGACAGCAAGTCAAACGGTCAATTCGTCGAATAGTCAAATGGTTATGAATAGCCACGATGACGAGTTAACGATTTGCCTATTTTCCCAGTTTACCAATCGACCATTTGACTAATTGACTAAATGTTAGGGATTGCGGATTTAAAAATTAGGAGATTGGAGTCAGAAGACAGAGATCAGAGGTCGGAGGTCAGAAGACAGATGACAGAGGACAGCAAGTCAAACGGTCAATTCGTCGAATAGTCAAATGGTTATGAATAGCCACGATGACGAGTTAACGATTTGCCTATTTTCCTAGTTTACCAATCGACCATTTGACTAATTGACTAAATGTTAGGGATTGCGGATTT
>JAJDNB010000125.1 GCA_022340905.1 Deltaproteobacteria bacterium
ATGCGCAAGGCAGTGCGCATGGCCCTGCTGGGTTTGGATCAGGAGCTCATTGACTCTCGTTTTCCTTGGATTTGCACCCTCTGTGGCCGCTGTGAGCACGGCTGTCCCATGAACATCGACCTCAATAAAATGATGCGGTCCGCCCGGACCCATCGGGAGAGGGACAAGGTTCCGGGAGTATTGCACAAAGGGGTGGTGCAGTGTTTGGAATCAGGCAACAACGTTGGTATCCCCAAAGAGGATTTCCTTTTCCTGCTGGAAGATCTTGGAGCTGAGCTGGCTGAGGAATTACCGGGTTTCACCGTACCAGTGGACAAGAAGGGTGCCAGGATTCTGGTAACCATCAACTCCAAGGAACCCTTTGCTGAACCTGAGGATATGTTTTTCTGGTGGAAGATTTTTTATGCAGCCAAAGAATCTTGGACCACCACCTCGGAGAACTGGGAAGGAGTCAACTGGGGACTCTTTACCGGTGATGACGAGTCCATGAAAGAAGTCGTCCGGAGAATTGTGGAGCACTATAAAAACCTAGAATGTGAGTATCTTCTCTTGCCGGAGTGAGGCCACGCCTACTATGCGACCAGGCTTGGTCTGCAAAATTGGTTCGCCGATGAGGGCGTCAAATTCATGAGCGTTCACGATCTACTGAAAGAATACATTGAAACCGGGCGAATAAAGCTGGACAAGTCGAAACATCCGGAACTGACCACCTACCATGATCCGTGTAACTACGCACGGAAGAGCGAACGCACTTTCGGTCATGGTTACTACGAGGAGCCCCGGTGGATTGTGCAGCAGTGCGTAGACAACTTTGTGGACATGTATCCCAACCGGGCTAATAATTTCTGTTGCGGAGCAGGTGGTGGTGCTTGGGCCATGCCCTATGCTGAGGAACGGATCTACTATGGGCGGGTGAAGGCCAAGCAAATACGGGATACAGGTGCAGAAATGCTGATTGCCCCATGTCATAACTGCCGCGACCAGATCATGAAGAGTCTGCGCAAAGAGTATGACATGATGGACGTGGAAGTTAAATATCTATGGGAACTGGTGGCGGATTCACTGGTAATCGAAGGAGTGGACGAGTAATTATTCAGAAGATCTGTCTACTGAAAGCCCCCGGTCTTGTTAGACTAGGGGTTTTTCTTTTCCAGCGAACAGCGTACCGCTATAGTTAATAACACTAGCTAAAGCTTATTCTGCCAGCTGTCAGTTGCCGGTTGTTTTTTAGCGGGGTTTTTAATTTAGACCTGCCTGCCTTTCTGCTATACTCGCCAGAGGGAACGAATTGGCCGTTGGTTTTTCACCTGGGGGGTTTTATGGAGTTCAGACCATTTTTTGAAAGATGCAAAAACGAGCCTACCATTAGTGATTTCGAGTCCTATCTTTCCTATTGTATTTTTGAAAAGAAGTCTGCCAAAAGCAAAGACGAGGTCACCAAAGAGATGTACAGTTTTATTCGCGATCAGGCCTTCGAGGGTCGGGATGAAAAAGCAGCCCAGTTGCTCTATGAGCTCTCTGGTGCGGCTAGTTGGAGAGAAGGGGAGTGGGAGGGCGCATTGCGCTAGCCGCATAGCGACGTATTCTACCGCAGAGAAGGCTGAGAAGGGACAAAATAGATTTCAGCTCTGCGCTCTCGGCGGTCTTTGCGGTTTTTAAGGAACAAGAAACCCGGCCGGGATTTCATTCCGGGCCGGGTTTCTATTTCTAGGATCAGAGTTGCTTAGATACGAAGGAACTCCTGAGTCAATTTGTCCCAAGAGAGATCCGGCATATTGCCGACAACGTCGTCAATGGTACCACCGTCTGCGTAGGTCATACCCACTGCACTGACCATCTCCACCAACTTTTGATGTTCCCCTTGGATCCAATCAGCGCTTTCCTGGCCATACAGTAAGTTCTTCAAGTCTTTTTTCATCTCTGTGGGATCAAGAACCATTAGCCAACCCTCGTTATAAGGCTGTTCTTTGATCACCGTGGGTTTTTTCGTAGCTTGATAGTTAACTGCGGCAACCACACCCGTGAGCGGAGAAAGTGCCTGGGCTTCCTTGCTTCCCCTCTTAAAGGCTAGCCCGACCTCGCTAAACTTGACCTCCTCTCCCATCAGTGGCAGATCTAAAGAATCCATGGGTCCAAATACTTTCATAGCGAAATCGTCAAGTCCAATGCGGATGCGACCACCATGCTCAACCCGAGCCCAGGCATGTCCCATGTGAAAGAAATGGCCCACGGGAAGTGCATAGCCATCCACCTGGGAGATATCGGTTATGTGAGCTGGAATCTGTAATTGCCAACTATCTTCCAACATTTGGTCAAATTCGCAGGTGGAGCATTCATACTCATAAGGGCAGAGCCGGAAACTAGTCCTGCCGGTGAGAGTGTGACGGCACTCACGCTGCAGTCCCGGCCGCCTTTTCATTTTGTCCTGCCAGGCAATAATGTTGGCCTTCTTGCCTGATGGTTCTTGGCCTTGGACCCGCGCCGCCGCATTCTTTTCAGTGGTCTGCTTCATGGCCTTGTCAAAAGGGCACTCGTGACAGTTGTAGTAGTAGTTACACAGCTTGTAGTCAATAACTCCGGCTTCCATCCAGATACACTTGTCCTCACCACTGGGCACGGACTTAAAACCTGACATCTTGCTTTTCTCTGCCATGGCGAAACCTCCTTTAAAAAATCATATTACATTCAATCATTGATTCCAGGTTTTCCCATACCTATGAGCAAGGGTTGTGCCATCACCGCTTTGTCGCGTAACAGACTGTAAATATTACTTATTCTTTGCTTGGTCGAGGATCGTCTATTTGCCAAAAGTGTGGTGAAAATCTACAACAAATATGTTCTTCAGTTTCAACTATTTGATATTTAAACAAAATTTATAAGTGATGGAAAAGGCCACATAGAGTTGTAAAATACCACATATAGCTAGGGCGGGCTATGGGTGAATTGTTCGAACTGGTCTCTTGGGTGGTAAATGTCGACATTCGAATGGGGGGAAACCCATCCTGGAGAATATGACTACATCCTTTTCGATATTTCGTCAGTTGCAGAACGTATGGGCTACACGGTGCGAGGTATGTCTTCATCGAGGTGCCAAAGCATGAGGTCTCGACATGCCGGGCAGAAGAAAGAGAATTTTCTGTCGGCGCACTCAAGCCCAACAGAGTATTGCATGACGCAGTCTGGGTCCGCACAGTGTTTCAAGCCGAAGGTGTGGCCTAATTCGTGTATGGCTTCTTTTTCTAGGCGATTTATGAGGGGAGGGCAGCCCGGTCTCGATTCATTTTCAGGGTTGCCAATGAGTCTATAACTGGAAATCACTGCGCCCTTGCCTTTGAACTGGGCCTCTCCGAATAGGAAGGAAAAGATTGGATTGAACAGATCAACGGTGGTAACGCCCAGGATTTTTATACCGTCTGGTGCAGCATCATTGATCAATCTTTTTAAGATCAGGTTGGAATTATACTGCTGTCGTGCAACATCCAAGGCGTAGTCGGGAATCCCCTGGTTAGGGGTGATTTTGACCGGCAGCCCGAAATTTTCCTCTATGCTCTCGGCAATGCCTTCTAAATATTTTTCACTCATATCCCCCAAGGGCACAATATATATGAACTGGGGGTTACTTTTCATGGTCGTCTACTGCTGTCTTTCCAGGCCAAACTTCTTGATTTTCTTGTGAAGGGTAGTACGGTCGATTTTCAGAAGGCGAGCTGTCTTGGCAATATTCCAATCGTTGCGGTTGAGCATCTTCTCGATGTGGAGCCTTTCAATTTCTTGCAGAGTATGGGGTTCCTCCGCGGTGCCTGTTTCCAGATTGCAGAAAGGCAAATGGGTTACCTTCACTTCAGGTCCTTGATCGATTACTAATGCTCTCTCAATGACGTTCTCCAGCTCGCGCACATTTCCAGGCCAGTGGTAATCCTTCATAAAGTCCATGGCCTTGCGTTCTACCCGATCGAAGCTCTTGTGGAATTCCACATTGTATTTATTAATGAAATGGGCTGCCAGTAAGGGAATATCCTCCTTACGTTCCCTCAAGGGGGGCAATTGGATGGTAACCACATTGAGACGATAGTAGAGGTCACTTCGGAAAGTACCCTGGTCTATGGCAGCTACTAAATCCCGGTTAGTAGCAGAAATGAGCCTCACATCTATCGCTATGGGGTCAGTTCCTCCAAGCCGCCGAAAGCTTCTCTCTTGCAGAACTCGCAAAAGCTTGATCTGGGTTTTCATGCCTATATCGCCCACTTCGTCTAGGAAGATTGTACCGCCATTGGCCAGTTCGAATCTCCCTTTTTTGGTGCGGTCGGCACCAGTGAAAGCACCTTTCTCATAGCCGAACAACTCGCTTTCCAGCAGAGTCTCTGGGAGGGCGCCGCAGCTGGTGGCTACGAAGGGACCGTAGCGTTGGGGACTATTGCTATGAATGGCCCGGGCCACCAGTTCTTTACCAGTTCCTGTTTCGCCAGTAATTAGGACCGTGGCGTTGGTATCGGTTACGGCCTTGATCATTTCGAAAACTTCCTGCATGGGTTCGCTTCTACCAATGATATCCTCAAACTCATATTGCTCGGTCAACCGCTTCCGCAAGAGGATGTTTTCCGTGATCAACTGTTGATGTTCCACGATCCTGTTTAGCATCAGGGTGAGTTGGTCCACATCCAGGGGTTTGACCACGTAGTCGTAGGCACCCTCTTTCATGGCCTGGACTGCTCCTGGAATGGAGGCATAAGCGGTCATCATGATGACCACGGTATGGGGAGCGATTTCTTTTATCTGTTTGAGCACTTCCATGCCGTCCATACCCGGCATCCTCAAGTCTAGTAGAATTATATCCCAGTTCTCCTCGCGGACTGCAGCTACGGCCTTAGGGCCATCTTCGACTGCTCTGGCATAGTAATTTTCCTCTTCCAGCCAGTTGCTCAGGGCAAGACAAACCATTGGTTCATCGTCCACCACCAAAATCCTTGCATCTTCCTTCATTGGTTCACCCGACATTGCATGTCGCCCAGCGCTAAACGCAAAGCGTCATGAGTCACATTGTTTTGTAGTTGTTTAGCCACTACCCACAGAAATTTGTACCTCCTGCTTCTCCCATTCTGCCGCCGCCCACTTCTCACGGTGCCTGCCGACTCTCAGTGGCGAAGACGTACTCTTCCTCCTTTTTTTCCTCCATGGGGAGAGTCCGAGGACCTGGAGGGAGAAGGATGGTCACCCGAGTACCCTGGCCCGCCTCACTATGGAAGTAAATCTCTCCCTGGTGCTGGCGGATAATACCATAGGCCACGGAAAGTCCAAGACCTACACCTTTTCCCTCGGCCTTGGTTGTATAAAATGGCTCGAAAATTCTCTCCACCTCCTCCTCCGGAATGCCCACCCCTGTATCACTGACCCGGATCTCTATTCTATCTTTTTCCTGGGAAAATCTGGTAGTAACGGTCAGCTTGCCTCCCTCTGGCATTGCCTCGATAGCGTTCCACAGGATGTTAACAAATGCCTGCTGCAATCTCTTGAAATCACATGATAAAAATGGCAATTCGGGAGCATAGTCTGTTTGGATTTCTATTTCGTCCAACCCGGCACGGTGACGGAGGATAGTTAGGGTTTTATCGAGAATTTCGTGAATATCATTCTCCCGAATCTCGATTTCACTCTGCCGGGAGAAATCCAACAAATTGCGGGATATATTGGCGCACCTTTCTGTTTCACTCTTGAGATAGGAGATATAGTCCCGTAACTCAGAAGTCCGCTGCGTGGGAAAGGGTTCCTGCTGAAGGATGTTGTTTGCAAGCTTACAGAAAGTAAGGACACTGGTTAGGGGGTTGTTAATTTCATGGGCGATTTCAGCTGCCAACCTACCAACAGAAGCGAGTCTCTGCGAGCGCCAGAGAGCCCTTTCCCCCTTTTTCCTCTCAGTGATGTCTCTGAGAAAGCCGATGGTTGCCACCTTGCCCTCATGATTTGATATGGCGAAGCTTCCATGCACTGTAATGGGCACGCTGTCTTTGCGAACCATCTTGATTTCATAGGCCTGGTCCAAAGTTTCACCTTTTTGTCTGAGACGGTAGCGCTCAATTACCTTCTTCAGATCTTCCGGATGGACCAAATCAGCCAGACCCTTGTTGCTCAACTCAACATCGTCATAGGCTGTTATCCTTGAGGTAGCCTCATTGGCATAGCGAATTCGCGCCTCCACTCCGTCATGGTCCTGGAGGATTAGTATACCCAACTCCGCTCTGTTGGCTGCATCCACTATGGCACGCTGTCTACCGGCAAATTCCTCAACTTCAAGTTCCAGTTTTCTTGTCTCGGTAATGTCCTTGAGGTGGCCCAGTTTGCCGGTGGAACCATCCTCGAGCTTGATAGGAATGCTTCTCACTTGAAAGATTCTATCCGTTTTCGGCAGACGATATTCCTGGATAAAGCAGACATCGCCACCTTCAAGCTTATTCATTATCGACCATGGACAGGGGGAGTCTCTATCGAACAGAGCTTGGTAGCACAATTCTCCCTCATGGTCGCCAAGGAGATCCTTGAGAGTCTGATTCATGAAAACAATTCGGTGGTCTTTTGAGATGATGTAAAGACCGTCTTTCAAGCTGTTCGTCCAGGCAAGCCCTCCTGTGCCCGACTCAAAGGTAAGCTGGCCGTATTTCTCCAGAGTAACGTCATTAATAACTCCCCGGACAGACAAAAAGTCTCCACGAGAATCGGTGGTTATGAAACCCCTTATCTTTATCCACCCCAGGTCGCCGGACTTCTTAACAATTCTGTATTCGGCAAGATAATACCTGTCAGTTTTGAGGGCCTGCTTCACAGCATTTCGGGCTATTTGTTCGTCTTTGTCATAGACGATGTCGAGCCATTTGATTTTTCTATCCAGGAAATCTTCCAGTTTATAGCCGGTGACGTCCTCTATCTTTCTGTCGTATAAGTCTAAGGACCAGTCCCGGTACCCTTTGAAATAGATGAGATCTCGGGTGTCGAAGTAGAACTCCTGGGGGGAGATCTTAATATTGACCATCTTCTCCAGTTCTTCTACTCTGCGCTCGAGTTCTTCGTAGGTTGGTTTAGTCATGAGACATCCTCTGTTGCGCTGTCTGGCGACAAAACTGGGTGAGGAGAGTTTTCTGTGTCTAACTCCCTATTATTAGGGAGATATCTAAAGTGACCTCCCACAGCGAGTATATATCTGAGGCATTTTACCAAATAAGTGCTGTATTATACCACACAGTTTTGTCAATTATTACCTATAACCCTCGAAGCGTTCTGAAGGCGACAACGGTTGCCTTCCATCACCCTGCCTTGTTCTCTGGGAAAATATTTTCAATTTGACTCACCCTAGCCTTTTTGATACCTTCGTCCGGTAATCCCAAAGGAAATTCTCTTTATAGTTCATCAGTTAGCAGGTAACAGCCTGTCAGGTTGAAGCAAATTTAGGTGGTTTTCGCTATAGTTTAGGGAAACCACGAAGACTACAAAGAGACGTAATTTCAGGTTGTTAATTGTAGATTACGAATTATTCTAATGCCTCCGTGTATAAATCTACAATCTTAAATCTAAAATCTCAAATATCCAGTAGTGGGGGAGTGCATGAAGGTACTTGTCATCGGCAGTGGTGGCCGAGATCACACTATCGCTTGGAAGTTTTCCCAGAGTCCACGAGTGAAAAAAGTCTATGTGGCTCATGGCAATGCCGGGATTTCTCAAACAGCGGAGTGCGTTGAAGCCCGGACCATAGAAGAAATGGTTGAATTTGCCAATCAGGAGAGAATCGATCTGACTTTTGTGGGACCTGAAAGTCCGCTATCTGCCGGGATTGTTGATCTTTTTGAAGAGAAAGGTTTGGCAATTGTCGGTCCCGGCCAAGCCGCAAGTAGGTTAGAATCTTCAAAGTGTTACGCCAAGGAAATCATGCGAGATCTGGGCATTCCCGTAGCAGACTTCGAGATTTTTGATGACCCAGATTCGGCGCGGGACTATGTCCGCTCGGTGGGATACCCTGTGGTAGTCAAAGCTGACGGCTTGGCTGCCGGGAAGGGGTCACTGGTGTGCGACGATGTTTCCCAAGCCGAAGATGCCATCCACCTTCTCATGGAAAAGCGTATATTTGGTGACTCAGGAAACAAGGTGGAGATTGAAAGGAGGCTCTATGGGCGAGAGCTCTCTTTTTTCTGTTTCACAGACGGAAAGTCAGTACTACCCATGGTTGCCGCCCAAGATTACAAAAGGGCGAGGGATAATGATGAGGGGAAAAACACGGGAGGCATGGGATCCTATTCTCCCCATCCATGGCTTACCGAAGAGATGACCAAAATCATTATGGAGCGAGTGGTCCAGCCCCTGATTACGGGATTTAGCGAAAAAACAGGAATTGTCTACAAAGGGGTTCTCTACGCAGGCCTGATGTTAGTGGAAGAGCAGGATGACATAACTCCCTATGTGTTGGAGATCAATATTCGTCAAGGTGATCCAGAGGCTCAGGTAATTTTGCCGAGGTTGGAGACCGATTTGTTGGAAATATCAGAAGCTATCGTACAAGGCCGGCTGAGTGAAATTACCCCCAAGTGGAATCCGGACTATCAGCTATGCTTGATTGCTGTGAGCGGACGAACAAAAGGCAAAAAGGGATGGTATAAGGGATATCCTGAACGCTACAAGATAGGTTTGCCCATTCAAGGTCTCGATAAAATAGCCCCCGATTGTCAGGTATTTCATTCAGGCACGGGCTTTGGCGATGAGGGGCAATTCATCACTACCGGTGGCCGAGTACTATGTATAGTAAGCCGGGGCAAAACTCTTGAGGACGCTAGGAATAAGGCATACTCTGAGATGGAAAAGGTTCACTTCGACGGCATTTACTATCGTAGCGACATAGGTAAGGAGTAGTGCAGATGCAGGCAAGCACCCAATCCGATCAGCCTGCCCAGGCTGCTGTGGTAGGTATTGTCATGGGTAGTGATTCCGATTTGCCGGTAATGCAAGAGGCTTTGGAGATTCTGAATCATTTTGGTGTTCCAGCTGAAATAACCGTGGCGTCGGCCCATCGCTCACCACAGAGGGTGTCCGAATACAGTAGATCAGCCAGGCGCAGGGGTCTTAAGGTGTTGATCGCTGGTGCTGGCGGGGCAGCTCACTTGGCTGGGGTTTTGGCGGCGGAAACTAGTTTGCCGGTAATTGGTGTCCCCATTGCATCTTCCCCCTTGACGGGATGGGATGCATTGCTTTCCACTGTTCAGATGCCGGCAGGGGTGCCGGTGGCCACTATGGCAGTGGGAAGATCTGGAGCTAGAAACGCAGCAATTCTGGCAGCACAAATACTTGCAGTGTCTGACAGTAAGTTGCAAGAAATATTGGAGCGTTACAAGGAAGAGCTGGCTGAGAAGGTCGCCGATAAAGCGGCAAGTCTGCAAAAAAAGCTGCCCACGCCATAAACAATCCAAAGGAGAGCTTAAACCACGAAGTACACAAAGAGCACTAAGGGAATAAGGCAAAGCGTTCGGTAAACAGTAAACGGTGAGCGGTAAACGGGTCAGATGACGATTCTACAGCTGTTCACCGTTTATTGTTTACTGTGTTTTCGCTATGCGCTACACGTCAAGAGTGTAATTTTTGTGGTTCAGGTATTAATTGTATAAAATGCCACTTATACTAAAAGTGGAGAAAGATCCTACGCAGCGACAGGAAGCCATAAGAAAGGCTGCCCGGCTGATTCGCCACGGATCTGTGGTTGCATTCCCCACTGAGACTTTTTACGGCTTGGCAGCTCTTGCTACAGATTACAACGCTATTGCAAAGGTTTATCTTCTTAAAAGGCGAGCGATTTACAAATCCCTCAGCATTCTAGTCGCTGATTTAAGCGAACTGGAGAATTGGATAGAAAATCTCAGCCGCGAAGCACGTCATTTGGTGACAAGGTTTTGGCCCGGTCCCCTCACCCTAGTGTGCTCTGCAAGCAAAGAGCTGCCACCCAACCTTACTGCCGGTACTGGCAAAATAGCAGTTAGAATTTCCTCTCATCCCGTTGCCCAAGCTTTGGTTCAGGAGGTAGGCGGACCCATCACCGCCACTAGTGCCAATCGATCAGGATCGCCGAATTGCCGCAGCTGTGAAGAGGTGTTATCCCAGCTGGGCCATGAACTTGAAGCCATTGTTGATGCTGGCTTGACGCCCGGTGGCAAAGTCTCTACAATTGCCGACGTAACTACTTGCCCTCCCAAGGTTTTACGAAGTGGGGCAATTTCCGCCCAGGAGGTTCTCTCTTGCTGGGAAGCAAGTGCTCAAAAGGGGTGACTTGCTCAAACAGCCGGAGACTGTCCCAGCGGAGAAGCAGAGAATAACTATGGACTGACACGGCAAGAAGGAGAAAAAAGAGCCCAACGCTCTTTCCCAGCTGGCGGCGAACAGCAGAGGCAGATAGATTTCAATCTCTAAGCATTACATGATATCCACCCTCGTTAAGATACGGATATTTTATTTCCTTTCAGTTTGATTCTTATACATACCTGCCGGCTGCCCCCTGCCTCCTGCCAGCTCATCAGCATGTCCGTGGCCACTTTGAGAGGAATACGAGGACTTTCGGATCTACCCCCGGCGCAATTTGGCCGTGATTGTAAGGGAATGCTGGAAACTCATGAGGAAGTCCTTTTTTAGAAAATTTTTTGACATGGTTCAGGGGAACCTGGTCTCCCGAATGTTTGGTTTTGTGAGGGAGATGGTCATTGCTGGTTATTTTGGTGCCAGCAGAGCCACTGACATTTTTGCCATCGCTTTTACCATCCCCACCCTGTTTCGACGCATTCTCGGTGAAGACATGGTGGAAAAGGCATTTTTGCCTCCTTTCCGACAAATGATAGCGGCTGGAGAATACAGGCGGGCATGGATTCTGGCCTCGCGGGTGTTTAACCTCATGATGCTGCTCCTTCTGATCATCATGGGAATTTTCTATCTTCTTACCCCGCAATTGGTCAGAGTAATCGGTGCCGGTCTCGCTGCCAGTGAGTTCCACCACGCTGAGGTAATGACCTATTTTATTCTTCCCTTTATGGTGGCTATAGGGCTAGCATCATATGTAGGTGGCCTTCTGCTTTTCCTGGATGCAACTGTTACCTATGCCATCGCGCCGATAATGCTCAGCATCGGAGTAATCATAGGTATCATTGGACTCAAGCCATATCTCGGCATGTATAGTATGGCAGTGGGTTTTGTTTTGGGTGGAATCCTGCAGTTTCTTATCCAAATTCCGGTGTTAATAAGATCATCGCGGAGAAGCGAACTCGGCATGGAATATAGGACGGATTCAAAAGAATCCATGCCGGAACTGAGGGAAGTAGGGAGACAGTCGGGCTGGATATTCGGGCAGTCAGTGGCCAACAAGACTGTGGAGGTGGTGGATCGATTGCTGGCCTCTTTTCTTATGCCGGGCAGCATTGCTGCCCTCTACTTTGCCCAACGGCTGGTGCAATTGCCTAATTCCATCATAGGCTTGGCTGTGGGGAGGGCGGGTGTAACTGAACTTAATGACCAAGTTCAGACCGAGGACTGGCAAGGATTCCGCAAGACAGTTATCATGGGTCTCCGTTACAATATTGTCTGCATGGTTCCCCTTACCGTCTTTATTCTCGTCTTAGTAAGGCCCATTACCTCGGTTGTTTTTCAGCGTGGCGCCTTCGGCAGCTCATCGGTAAATTTGACCGCTCTGGCCTTTGCTTTCTATGCCTTGGGCCTCTTGGGAATGGGGCTATGGAACCTATACAGCCGAGTCTATCCGGCCTTAGCCAAGAACCAAATTCCCCTTTACACCTCGGTTGTATCCGCTCTCCTGAATGTGGGGTTGAGTATATTGTTGGTGCGCACATCGCTCAAGCATGGTGGCTTGGCCTTAGCCTCCTCCATAGCTTTCACCATTAATGGGGCGGTACTGTTTGCTGCCTTCAATTTAGAATTGCGTCGGTTGGGTCAAAGAGCTATTGGCTGGAAAGATCTTAGTGACACCATTTTATTCACAACCATTGCTAGTGGAGCAGGTGGTGTGACTGCCTGGATACTGTATCCTCGCCTGATGGAAACGTCTTTGCTGGCACACCTGCCGAAGGTGATTTTCCATTGGGGTGAAGTTGTTGGTGTCGTAGTAGCTGCAGCTGTTGGCATGGTTGTCTTTCTTCTGACCCTCGGATATTGGGGTCGCTTGCAAAGCCAAAGCACCGGCTCCATTAAGCGGATAATTTTGACTGGCGGAGGAACCGGTGGACACGTGAACCCGGCTCTTGCCATAGCTGAAGCTCTAAAACAGATGGATGACGATGTGAGCTTTCTCTATGTGGGGATGCGAGGAAAGGCCGAGTCCATAATTGTCACCCGCGCCGGCTATCCTATTCGTTACGTGAAGGCTTATGGCTTTCCCGGTTTTCGACCGAGTGTGGATTTGGTCCGTTTTGTCTTTTGTTTATCGGTAGGGATTTTGCAGTCATTTTTTTATATTGCAACCTTTCGTCCAGATACGATAGTCGGCACTGGAGGGTATGTAAGTGCCCCGGTCATCTTCGCCAATACCCTGATGAGATTACTCGGTATGAGTAAAGCCCGGGTTTTCATTCATGAACAGAATAGTGTTCCTGGAAAATTAAACCAACTCATGGGACGTCGTGCCGATAAGGTCCTTTTAACCTTTCCCGAAACCAAGGGATTTTTCCCTGAAAATGGCGTGGTGGTTGGGTATCCGGTGCGCCATTCGATCACTGGCATGTTGACTTCGGACAGTGGTAAGGCCATGCCATTTCAAATACCTGAAGGAAGAAAGGTGGTTTTCGCGTTTGGTGGCTCCCAGGGTGCTCGGACCATCAATCGTGCTTTGGTGGACGCTCTCGGTCATCTCTTGAACAGAAAAGAGGACATTTTTGTCATCCACGGTGTTGGCTTGATCAAAACTCCCGAATACGATGCCTGGCAGGACACTGCTGAAAGGTTGCAGCACGAATACAGCGACCATGAGCGGGAGCAGATAGAAACATTCTATTACGCGCAGAATTATTTTCACAATATTGGTGACATCTACGATGTGAGTGACTTAATAGTTTGCCGCGGAGGTGCAGGCAGTCTTAACGAGATCTCAGCCATGGGCAAATCGGCTCTCATTATTCCAAAAGCCAATTTGCCGGGTAACCATCAGGTTATGAATGCTCGAGCTATGAAAAGAGCTGGTGCTGCTGAAGTGATCTTCGAAGACACCGTTATGCAAAAGGGAATGTTGCTGGAGGAGGTTGAAGGTCAGAAACTGGCAAGGTCGATCATCTCTTTGCTGGATTCGCCTCATAGGTTGCAAGAGATGGGTAGGTGCTCCCGAGCATTCATGAATCATAATGCCACGAATCATATAGTCGAAGAGATCCGAGGTGGTGTAATTTCTAAAAGTTCAGTTGATCAGTTCTCAACTAAGAATCTGGAGCCGCTAGTGGGTGAAAATGAATTGTTGGTAAAGCTCAGGAGCGCTTGGCAAGCTAATCCGCAGGAATATGATCCGAAAGAGGCTATTCCTGATGCTGACGACTTGGACTACTATCAGCATCGAGCTACTTCCCTCTTGACCTCGCCCCATTGGGCAGAGCGCAATCTGGGGGTTAAGCTTATAGGACTTCTCAAACATGAAGAGAAACTTCCTGCGCTGCTTCATCTTTTGGCAGATCGGACCCCGGCAAGCAGAGTGCAGAGGCTTTTTGGTGGTGACTATCGCCAGGTGGGCTTTATCCGACGAAATATTCTCATTTCCCTGCGAATGATTAACAGGTGGGGCCCTGAGGTAGAAGCTAGAGTTTTTGAGGTCCTTACCGATAATTACTACGAAGTTCGGGCGCAGGCGGCACGCACTATGGCCCACTTCGCTCAAGAGATCCTGCAGAAGCAGGCTGTTACAGAAAAACTCCTGACCCTTATCAAAGACCGATCATTTGAGGTAGCCAGAGAGGCAGCGTTAGCCCTAGGAGCTGTCGGCGAGGATCGAGAGGTGGCTGAGGCATTGCTGGGGTTAAAGGAGCACCACTACTGGCAGGTCCGTGAGGCTGCTTTGAGGGCTCTCGCAATGTTGGCGAAAAGGGGTGTAATTCTAGATTTGACCTGGCTTCTTGATGAGATTTCACAGTTTATCATTACAACCACTGATTTTCGCTCCTACTTCGACATAAAAGAGACCTACAGGAAACTTCACGCAATGTGTACAGGAGACGATCAGTAGATAGGCTAAAGAGTTTGAACTTCCAAATAAGATCGCATATCTAATGTGGGATATGGGATGTGAGATATGAGATTCCTGTTTGATCAATTTTTTCTATCCCACATCGCACATTACACATTACAGATCACAGGATGGGACAATGATTTACCATATCGGACAATGGCTTCATAGTCAGATTGAAACATTAGGTTTTTTAAGACTTTTGGGATACCTGAGTTTCCGTTCCATTATGTCAGCATTGACCGCGGTGGTAATCGTTTTTCTCTTGAGTCCCCGCTTCATTCGCGCTATGCACCGGCGCAATTTTCTCGATCGAGTGAGGGAAACGGGCACTAGCTCAGCTTTTGACAAGGCTGGCACACCCACAATGGGGGGTGTACTCATGATTGTGGCCATGACAGTTTCCATCTTGCTATGGTCCAATCTTACCAACACCTTCTTGCTTCTGAGTCTTGCTGCCCTCCTCTGGTTCGGCGGTATCGGCTTCTGGGATGACTGGCTGAAGAGTTCACGTGGAAGCGGAGAAAAAGGCCTTGGAGAGATAACCAAGCTTGTCTTACAGGGATTATTCGGTTTGGCATTTATCCTGGTCTATCTGGGGCCTCTTTCTCCCGTGGAACCGGCAGTGGCTAGCAAACTGTATGTACCCTTCCTTAAGCGCCCGCTCTTCGACCTCGGAATCTTCTATGGGGTGTTCATTTTTCTCTTTCTGTTACTGGTTGCCAATGCAGTTAATATCACTGATGGACTTGATGGTTTGGCGATAACCCCATCCATATTTGTGGCTGGGGTCTTAGGTGTCTTTGCCTATGTCATGGGTAATACTATTTATGCAGGCTATCTCCAGTACCCCTATCTGAGGGGAGCCGGAGAGTTAGCAGTCTTTGTTTCCGCCTTTATTGGAGCAGGCCTGGGGTTTCTCTGGTATAATGCGTATCCAGCCCAGATCTTTATGGGGGATACAGGTTCTCTTGCCATTGGGGGTACGGTAGCTGTTCTGAGCGTATTGCTCAAGCAAGAGTTGCTCTTTCCCCTCTTGGGGGGACTTTTTTTGACTGAGGCGCTGACCTCACAAATTCAAGACAAGATCGGAGTACGCTGGTTGGGCAGGAGGATCTTTTATCGAGCACCACTTCACCATGGCTTGCAGCACAGGGGTTTTGCCGAAACCAAAGTTGTGATTAGATTGTGGATTGTTGCTGGTATTCTTGCCTTGTTGTCACTGGCAACCCTTAAAATTAGATAGCATAGCGAAAAGCACAGAGCGTTTGACAAGATAGAGAAAAACACATACTAGTGATCAATTGAGGGGCCTAACAATAATTTTATGGTGATTCAAAATGGCGAGAAGAGGACATCAGAGTTTAGATTTTTTCTCTATGGCCTATACGCCGTGCGCTTTGCATCTTTTCAGAAGTTGACGAAGCTGAGGGGCTCCGACCTTGTTGAAGAAGCTGCGCATACCTATTTTTGCCAAATTTTCCTTCCTGGCAACCTTGGCTATTTTTGCTATCGTGGCCACCATCAGCACTAGTATTCTCAAGCGCCAAAGAGTTCAATTCACCAACCAGTTGATTAAGTTCGGTGCCACCATGGCCAGGTATGCCGCGGCGAATAGCCCAGAGGACCTTTTAGAAGAGGCTGAGCTTCCCCTATATCAGTTGGTCTCAGACATTGCCAAAAATGAAGAAGTGGCCTTTGCCCTAATTCTTAACAGCAAAGGAATCATACAGGCGCACAGTGACATCGATAAGGTGGGTGGTACCTATGTGTTGCCATCAGATAGCCAACTGGTATTCGAAAAAAATGGTTTGCAACTCAGAAGTTATCAGGACAAAGATGAAAACCTCCTTCTTTTTTCTACCCCTGTGTTGTATCAAGGACTCAAGATTGGTGAGGTGCACCTTTGCTTGACCAAGAAGTATATCGAAGCGAGCATTATTAAGGCAAAGGTGTTTATTCTGATGATGACCCTTGTCATAACCATAACCGGCATTGCCATGAGTATGGTCTTGAGTTTCTATTTTTCCCGACCTATCCAAAAATTGGTTGATGCGGTTGAAGAGATAGGCAAGGGAAATTTTGCTTACCGGGTAAGCCTCTCCCGCAACGACGAATTGGGTGATCTGGGCAAAGCCATTAACCGAATGGCTGAAGACTTGCGATTAAAAGAGAGAATTCAGACCTCATTCGGTCGCTATGTAACGCCAGAGATCGTAGAACGCATTCTAGCCAGTCCAGACGATGAATGGATGAAGGGCATCCGTTTAGAGGCCACCATTGTATTTGTCGACATAAGAGGGTTTACCAGCATGGCTGAAAGAAGTGATCCTGATGCGGTTGTGGATCTGCTTAACTCCTATTTCACCTTGGTGACCGATATTATCATTCAGTATGGCGGTTATCTCGACAAATTCGTAGGCGATGCGGTTATGGGGGTCTTCGGGGCGTTGATGCCAGATCCCGACCACGCAAAGACGGCTGTGCAGGCGGCATTAGAGGTGCGTCGCCATTTGCCTGCACTAAACGAGAGGTTGCCGGTACCTGCCGATCATGTTCAGGTTGGAGTAGGTATAAACACCGGAGAAGTCGTAGCAGGGAACCTCGGATCCAGTAAACGTATGGAATATACAGTGATCGGAGACAATGTGAATGTGGCATCTCGTCTCACTGATCTGGCCGGACCCGATGAGATTCTCATCAGCGAACAGACATTTGTGAAGGTGGCTCGTAGTGGGGACTTTACTTTCAGGTCGAGAGGAGCGATGGAGGTCAAAGGCAGAAAGGAGCCAGTGAGAATATATGAGGTTTTCGACCGAAGAGCACTCCTGGAGCAAAAGGCGGAGGAAGATTAAACAGGCAAGAACAGCGGGGCGAATGGCTATCTTGATGGTTACCTTTCTCTGCCTGTTTTTGATCCCCAGAGGGGCACACAGTTTCCGTCTAGAAGACGAAAGTTCTCTCATAAAGGAGAAGGGTGGTACACTTTTCCAAGCAGAGAATGTGGCAGTCTATGTGGTCAAGAAAGGAGACCACCTTACCGATCTGGCTCAGAGATTTTATGGAGATCCAGACAAAGCCTGGATGATCGGGGAGGCAAACGAACTGGAAACCCTCGAGCCAGGCCAGGTTCTGGTAATCCCCTTGCGACCAGTAAATCCAGGTGGCCTTTTTGCCGATGGCTACCAGGTAATATCCATCCTCACCTACCATCATTTCAGCGAAAAATGCACTAGTAGACTTTGTATGCCGGTGGATGATTTTGACCGGCAGATGGCCTTTTTACAGAATCAAGGATATCGAGCTGTCAACATGAAAGAATTGTTGCAGTTCATTGATTATCAAGAGGCTCTACCCCGGAAAACGGTGGCCATTACCATAGATGACGGCTATCGATCGGTGTACGAATTAGCATATCCCATCCTGAAGAAACATGGTTTCACAGCGACCCTGTTTATCTATACTGACTTTATTGACGACAGTCCCAATGCTTTGACCTGGGAGCAATTAAAGGAGCTGTCGCAGGCAGGTTTCGAGGTAGAATCTCACACCATCACTCATGCTGATTTGACTCTCAAGCGCAAAGGGGAGAGCCAGGCCAACTATCTCCAGAGGATCGAGCGAGAACTACGGGTACCTCGTGAGCTGATTCGGAA
>JAJDNB010000126.1 GCA_022340905.1 Deltaproteobacteria bacterium
GGTGAGTACCGTCCACATGTGAATGGAGCCCATGATGAGAATGATCATGGCTGTTGTGGCCTGGATTAACCAAAGGTAGGTATCGGTATGGCGCAGTTGACGGCTGAGCTTCCAGATGGTGCTCTGCTGCTCCACCCGAAAGGGGACTTTCCGAGCTGCCAGGACAAAGTGGAGGAGGAAAAGACAACCCACCATGGGGCCCCCGATCTGGGCCATGTAGGTCTTCTCCAAAAATGCAGCGAGAGCATTCATCACACCTGCACCCAAATTAACACTTGCAACCAAAATCATATGACTCCACATAAATAGTATTAAACACACACCTGTTAACATCTGTAACCAATCCAGGTAGGCTGAGGTTCTACTTGGTGCTTGGACATAGGTGGTTGTGTTCACCGCCATGGTAACCCCCTAATGCTGAGTTATTTTGATATCGTCTCGCGGAAGGAACAAAGATCAATGGATGTAAGGTCCAGAGGCCCTCTGTTAAACTACTAGAGTAAGGCTAGTTCAGCATAGATAGTGATTTTGCTAACATTTTGCCAAAAAATAGTAACTTTCCTCAGATACATTGTCAAGGTGAAGTTCAAAGTGCGAAGAGTAAATTGTGTTGGTAAAATAAGTCAATATCTCTAAGACCTCTGAGCCAGAAAAATTTACTCGACAATTTTTTTAGTAATTGAGAGGAAATCGCAGATTTAATCCATATCCTTCATAAGGAGATTTTGTTGATAAGATGTCTATGTTAACGATATCTGTCCTATTTCAAACAATCAAAAAAACTCTGGCGATCCTGAGATGTTAGCAAATTGATGATTAAATATCTAAATTTTACAGAAGGTTAGTCTCTGTTGATAACACAATGCCAAGAAATTGATTTTTCCTTCTAACCGCGATTGACAGACTTTTCGGGGTAATTTATCTTAAGTGGCATCTAGGCGCAACATTCATCCCGAGGATCTAAGTATTCCCTCTTCACATTAGCCGCAACAAGAAACGATGGATCGGATTACACTGTCATTCGAAGAGACTCTGGAACTCAAGCAAGCTGTGGAGATTAACAATGCCTTGGCAATAATACTCGGCAACGCCCAGTTGCTGCTCCTCAAGAATACTGTGGCACCAGAGGATAGAGCCAAACTTAAAGCCATTGAGCAGAGTTCCTTTAGAATTCAGGGATTGGTGGAACGCATGCTGCAATCCACAAAAACTACAACCGCTTTTAAGTCCACCCCACCATAACCCCGCAGCCCAAATCCACCGTCTAATTCATGAAATCAGCGGGCCATGGAGTATTCCTGATCCCCAGCAAGGTATTAGATCCAAGGCGCCAAGGAGCGATGACTGAGGCGTATGGAGTAATACGCCGCAAGGATGAGCGATCGAAGGCAACGCCACAGATGATTCCTTGCTGGGGATCAGGACCACCTTTTTCAATTGCCTTACCCTTCCTTTATGTTATATTTTTGAACCGTTGCGCCGCCCATACTGTGCGGGAAAGGATCTCCTTTTGGCTCGCATTGATGACTATAGAGAAGCCTTCCGCTTGGCCTGTCAGGAGCTTGCAGCGGTCAACCTACACCGTATTTGTTCCCTTAGCGGTACGGTCTGTATCGAGGATAAAAATGGCAATCCGGCCATCAGCATACCTTTTATAAACCAAGAGCATCTGATTTACTTTGCACCCAGAATTGATGTGACCCTGCAAGGCAACGGTGAGCAGGTACCTATACAAGAAAAAATTATTATTTTGCACTATCTGCTAAAAGCCCGGGGCGAGCCATTGCGGCGAAATCCCATAACTTTCCGACAAGTGGAGGAGGGACCCTTCTACTATTCGGCTTTTACGAAAAGGGCTCTGGATCCATTGGCTCAAACATTCGGTGGAGAGCCTGAGGAACTTCTTGAATGTGGCTCCAGACTTGGGGCCGTACCAGATGAACTAGGTGATGCCTCCATCACCTTAAAGCCACTTCCCCGTGTCCCGGCTACCTTCGTTATCTGGGGTGGGGATGAAGAACTTCCCCCACAGGCCAACATCCTTTTTGACGAGTCCATAGTCAGTTACCTTCCCACTGAGGATATAGCAGTGTTGAGCAGCATGATCGTCTATCGGCTTATCCGAATAAAACAAAGTCTAAGAAGCACCAAACCGAGTTGATTTGTATTCGCAGAGATCGCAGAGCACACAGAGACGAATAAAAAGTGTAAACTTATGGTAGACTAACTATATGGTATTCTCCGTGATCTCAGTGTTCTTTGTGGTTTAATTTATCCACCGTGGTGACTTTGAATCAGATAGGAGCATTATGAAAATCGCTATTAGCGGCAAAGGTGGTGTGGGCAAGACTACTTTGTCGGCTTTCCTCTGTAGATGGTTCGGAGATCAAGGCCACAAGGTACTTGCCATCGATGCCGATCCAGCCACCAATCTTGGGGCGGCCTTAGCCTTTCCCGGTGCCGACTCACTTCCACCCATCACTGAAATGAAAGAGCTTATTTCTGAACGCACTGGGGCCAAGCCAGGAAGCATGGGCGGTTTTTTTAAGCTGAATCCAAAAGTTGATGATTTGCCGGAGAGAATCGCCATTGCAGATGGTAATATTCGGTTGATGATTATGGGTGGAGTTCAGCAAGGGGGAACAGGCTGCCTCTGCCCTGAGAATGCCTTGCTAAAAACCCTTGTGGCCCACCTCATCCTCGGTCGGAACGAGGTTGTAGTAATGGACATGGCTGCCGGATTGGAGCATTTGGGGCGTGGCACGGCTCAGGCTGTTGACCGTTTCATTATTGTGGTGGAGCCAGGCCGCCGCTCCATTGACGTGGCTCAGCGAATCAAAACTCTCGCCGGTGATCTTGGCCTTAAAAACCTTTACCTCGTGGGTAACAAGGTCCGCGGTTCAGAAGATCGTGAGTTTCTCCTAGATGCCTTAGAAGGTTTTCCATTCATTGGGTTCATTCCCTACGATGGGAAAATCATTGAAGCTGACCTGAAAGGAGAGTTCGCCGCCGATGTGAGCAGTGAAACTAGGGCGGCCTTAGAGAAAATCGCCACCACACTGACCGCTGGTGATGCGGGTCAGAACTCTTAACTCCAACACGCGAGAGAACCATGTTAAAAGGTAGAGACATGCCGCAGCCACTGTGGCTACCCTCCAAATCAGGAGAGCAAAGACTCAGTGATATCCAGAATTCCAGGGATCACCGCAACATTAACCTCGACAAAGTGGGCGTCAAGAACATCCGCTATCCTATTACTGTCCTGGATCGTACTCACGGACGTCAACAAACGGTAGCCAATATCAACATGTATGTGAATCTCCCCAAGGAATTCAAGGGAACCCACATGAGTCGCTTCATCGAAATTCTTAATGAGTATCATGGGGAGATACACATCCGCAACTTTGCCACCATTCTCGAGACTATGAAAAATCGCCTACAGGCGGAATCAGCTCATCTGGAGATTACCTTTCCTTACTTTGTTGAGAAAAAATCTCCCGTATCCAATGTCTCTGGCCTCATGGAGTATGGCTGTCGCCTAGGGGGGTCCCTTAGCGCAGACGATGGACACGACCTGGTTGCCGAGATCAGTGTCCCGATTACCACAGTTTGCCCATGCTCCAAAGAAATTAGCGATTTCGGCGCCCATAATCAGCGCGGAGTGGTGCGATTAGCGGTGCGGTTCAAACGATTTGTCTGGCTTGAAGAACTCATCCAGGTCGTAGAATCTGAGGCGTCCTGCGATGTCTACTCTGTGCTAAAGCGGCCGGACGAAAAGTACGTCACCGAGAAAGCGCACGATAATCCCAAGTTCGTCGAAGACGTGGTCAGAGACATTGCTTCCAGGCTAGAAGAAGATCCCAATATAACCTGGTATAGTGTGGACTCGGAAAACTTTGAATCCATTCACAACCACAGTGCCTACGCTTTTGTTGAACGGTATAAGGAAGAAAGTCCTCAGGATAACCATCAAGAGGAGAAATAAGGCACCCTCAAGATTGACAACAAATCAAACCCCGAGGGCATAGCAAAACCTCAGGGTTTCAGGCCTTCCCTGTTGGGTTGCTTCCCCTGACACCTGACACCCGAAACCTTCCACTCTATGCTCCATGCCCTATGCTCTATACCCTCAGGGGGCTTCCTTCAACTCCCGGATCTTTTCAAAGAGTTTCTGGGCCCTGAGAAGGTAGTTTTGCACCTGCTTGTAGTTCGGATCAATTTTGCTCACCAACTGCCAATGTTCCATGGCCTCTTTTAGCCTTTCCTCTTCAAAATCCTCAATTCCTTTCAAGTAGTGCACTTCTTTATAAGCATCCTCTGACCGTCTTATGTACTCTTTGCAGGCAGTCCACTCTTCGTCATAGCGTAGGGCTTCACGAAAGTGGTCCCTGGCCTTCAAATACTCAGCCTGGTTGAAAAAAATCTCTCCTTGGCGGTAATGAGCCCAGGCCATGTACTCTTGAATTTTTTCCCTCGAAGGATCAATGTTCAAGACTTTCTGGAACTCATGGAGCGCGGCAAGGTACTGTCCCTCCTCCAGCAAGGTCACTCCCTGTTCTTGATAAATTGCCACCGGGTCATAAGCCATTTCTTGTTCTGAAATCAGCGAGGAATCTTCCCCAGATTTCTCGCCATCGCCTGGTGTCACCTCATAGATGCTTTCGTCCCGCAATGCGAGTTCTGAGGATTGTTTCTTCTCGAGATCGCTGAAAACTACCCCTTCCGTCTCTGGAATTATTAGTTTCATGCCCGTGTAAAGCTTGGTTGCATCATCCAGGTTATTGGCACGAGCAATGATCTCGAACTTAGTCTTATCCCCATAATACTTTTCAGCTATGGCCGCGAGATACTCTCCCTCCTTGACT
>JAJDNB010000130.1 GCA_022340905.1 Deltaproteobacteria bacterium
CCTGCCCATTTTACAATCTACCAGCGCCGCCCGGATGTCTCCGCCGTGATCCACGGTCAACCAACAAGTGTCAACGTTCTGGTTAGACTTTTTCGGACCGAGGCAAGCCTCAACAGTTTAATGTATGCTCAGCACGAGCAGCTAAAGATCTGCTGTCCAGGTGGCATTGGTTTGGTTGAAAGGGTTGAACACGGCTCATATGAGCTCGCAGATGCAGTGGCAACCTCCCTTGAGGAGAAGGAAATCTGCGCTGTTGTCCGGCATGGAACTTTCTCAGCTGGGGTGGGTAGTTCTATTGATGGACTGAATCTGGCCTGTGACCTACAGGAATATTATCACGACGCAGCCAGAACCTTTCTCGACAATCCTTGGCTCAGGCTGCTGCCCTTCGATTTTATGATAAAGAATCTTGGTAGGGTTTCCCGCCTGCCCCTGGGTGACAAGATGGTTAATGCCTTTCTCCGACCTCCAAAGTAATCTGAAAAATGTTTCCCCTTATAGGGAGGACTGTTCGAGGCTTTCAAGTTCTTCTTCTGTGATAATTGTATGAGGCCACGCGTCTTTGCAGACTCTACTGCAGAAGTAATAGACCCCTTCGTCGCTGTGAAGCAGCATGGTCAAATCATCTTGCTCGAGGGCCTTCAAGATTTTGTTACACTGGCTGCAGGTAAGATTCATTGTTTGTAGACCTCCATAGCTCAGAGCTAGTCACTTTCAACTGCATTGTGGAAAGTCTTCGTCTTAAAGTGTTTTGAAATCAATTTATGAAGAATCTGGCGATCATCTGGGGACATTCTGGTAAACTGCACGCCAATGCCAAAATGGGAGTCGCCTTCGCTAGTCTTTAAAACAGTTGACCAGACCACTTTTGCGTTAAGATTCATTGCCTTATGATGGGGAGCCTGGATGACCATGAGAAAGCCTTCTTCAAGTGGAGGCAGTTCCTTACAGGAGACAAACGCTCCTTTGGAGCTGAAGTTTTCTATTTTGCCCTCCACCTTGAGTTGAGGGCTCAACATAGTCACAGGCCATTTGATTTCCGCTCTCGGGACTATACGCTTTTCTTGTTTAGACATTCGCGCCTCACCTGGTAACTTTTCCCACGGTTAACCTCTATAATTGCAGGAAATATGCCAGAGGAATTTAGACCGGATGCTTTATGAATTGCTGTGGAGAGACCACCAAGATAGGTGCGCTCGCGAGTCAATGATTGCGGAATGCGGATTGCGGAATGCGGATTGAAAATTCAGGTAAAAGTTCGGAAAAAACGGTGAGCAAATGGTCAAATTTGAACTGTCATCTTCGAAGTGTTGTGGCCTCATGTGACTTTCTATGATGCTTCGAATATTTTCTTTTCAACGAGATAGACGTTTTGCCCCAAGTCTTTGAGATACCCCTTAGCTTTTAATGCTTCCACGCTCTGTCTCAATGTATTTGCGGTAAGATGGCTTGAAACGTAGATGTCTCTGAACTCAATTACGCCTTTTGGATGAACTTTGGCCCACGATTTCAAAAGGGTAGTGAGTAGTTCCTCCCTCTCTGTCTCGTCGACTTCAAGGCCCAACAAGGTTCTGAAATTTGACGAATTGAGTACTTGTCCATTATCACCGGAGAGCAAAGCAAGTGATTTTGCCTTGAGGTGGTGGCACAAAAACCTCACGAGAAGCCATTCCAGAGGAACGCCTGGCTTATAGAAGGGATAGTCTTCCCAGAACTCTCTGCTCACTCCCAGAAGGGTTCTCCACTTGTCGTAAGGATCAGCGAAGCTCACAGCGTGCACGGTGTAATCGAAAAGAAAGCGGTCAAGAGCTCGGTTGCTTTCAGCTTTTTGAATGGAAAGACTGTAAACATTGTCTGGTAGTATGAGAATGTTGGGAAAATGGACCATTTGGGTAGCCTTGTGGATCCAGAATTATTCTCGAGAAAAATCTTTTTTAGTCGGAATCTGAATCTTTTCCTAGCAGAAGGTATTCTACGCAAATATGATGCCAATTAACGAGTAGAAACCAGGAATACAAAGCGTAAGGGAATCTTGTTCTGTCCTCTTGTTTTTAGATTTCTTCGGAGTTATGTTACCCGTAGACGGCATGGTTCTGAGTCACAAGCTCGTTTTTCCTGTGCCGTTTTAAATCCCCCACCTCCGTAACAATCGGGGGTGGGGGTTTTTGTTCCTCGCCTCACTCTTTCTCTTCCATGGCCAAAGGATTACCTACTATCCCCTTGGTGTGGAGATGCTCGAGAAATAGCGCAGTGGTCTGCTCAGGTGAATAGAGTGCATCTGCTAATTCCTCTATGGCAAGCGATTTCTCCTTGTCCTCTAAGAACCTTTGAATTTCTAATTTCATTGTCTCCCGGTCCGAGTCGGTGACAAACCCATGTGAATCGATCTGAGCTTCAACCATACGCCAGATTTCTTCTTGAAGCTCTCTTATAATCATGACCCTGCTTGGTTTGCGCACGTATACTCCTTGCACCTTTCTAGGCTAAGCAACGGGATCTTTTTTTATTGCCATTACTGTTCCTAATCCTGTAATTTGAACCTTGTGAGGAATTTAGTCGTGTGCAATACTAGATGGCTTATTTTATTCATTATACTATCTTTCGCCACTTCGAGCTGTGAAGGCATCAAGGGATCTGGGCTGAGAAAGTTAGAAGGGCAAACTGTTTTTAATCGAGTCAGTTTCAGGGCTGGAGGAGAGAACAAAATTAAAAATACGAACCCTTACTCCAGTGGCATTCTCATTCCTCCAGGAACTGAGTGCACTATTAAAGCTATTTCACCCGAAGAAATCAAGTTCAATGCCTTGGGGAAAAATTATGTACTCACCCGCTGGCGTATAGGGTACGGTGTAGTGAATACGAGAGTGTCGTTTTACAAATTTTTTGCAACAAAGAAAGAGACAGTCGGCCTTGATAAAGTCAACCCAGACTTTCGAGATAACGTCATGAGTGGGACGGCAAAATTGGGTATGAGCAAAGGAGAAGTTTTGCTCAGCCTAGGATATCCAGCCTATCTTGGGGAAAAAAATCCTACTACCGATGATAGTCGAGCAGCCATACTTTCCGCTGACCATTGGTATTACTTGAAATCCGCTAAAGAAAAAGTCCTGTTGACATTCGAGGCGGGATTGCTCACTCAGATAGTTGGGCAATGATAAATGCCAGGATATCGTTTCTTTTCGCTCTGGACCCATGGGAAGGAATTTTTTCCATGAATATCAAGACAGATGCCATCTATCATGTGTCGTCGCTTTTTGTTATCTCTCTCTTATTTTTTCCCCTTAAACGGAGCCGCTTCATCGTCTTATTACTCCTACTTCCTCCACTGATAGAAATTGCCCAATTTTTTGTGCCTGGCCGAGTACCTGATGTTATGGACGCTTTTCATGGGTATATAGGAATTCTGCTCGCCTACTGCCTAATCCAAATGTGGCAAGAGCTATTGCCGGCAATAAAGAAATTACGACTCCATCTCCAGAGACAATAAAGAGAAGTTTTTCTTTCTTGACAACACTACTCATACGTATGATAAGGTACAGGAACTGCGCTGTTCTAATCCTCTTGCCAGTATGTACTACTGGCAGTGCCCCTATTTGTCCTTCCCATTAAATTCCATTTCAGAGATCAGATACCCTAGTGACAGGCGGCAACTGCCGGAATTTTTCGACAAAAAGGGGGAAGCTATGGCTGTAGATAAACGTCAACACCCTAGAGTTGAAATAGCCTGGTCAGCAACTATCGTAACTCCAGATGGCCTCGTGAGCTGCAAAACCGAGAACCTTAGTGCCGAAGGTACTCTCATCCGATGTTCTGCTCTGCCCGATGAACTTCATAACTTCCGTTTGGTTTTTAAGCCATCTGAACGTCAACTCATTCTCGCCACTGCCGAGAGGGTATGGTCGAAGACTGTAGATACCGACCATAACACGCCCTACGTCATGGGAGTCCGTTTCACTTTTGTCCCTGAACACGATTACCAGCAGATTAGCGCGGCAATTTCAAATGGCACCTATGGCCAGAAGACCCCAATAAGTGCGGCTTTGTAATGATGTAAAGTGGGTGGGTTTTGGCATCCCAAAATCGGCTTGCTGGCTATTTCCGTTATTAAGCATGCTTCTCTGAAGTTGCTTGATTCCTTGAAGGTCCGGTGAATTCTACTCGACCCTTCTTAAATAGAATTTTTTTTGCCTCTTCGACAGATAAAGCGCCATCAATTATTGCAGTAGTCAATTTGTGTAACACCCGTGTGTCTACAAAAATAAGATCACCGAGTTGTTCTGCTTCCTCATCGGCATAGGGCAAGCGTCTAGACTCGGGGTCGCTTCCTATGTCATGATTGACAATTAGCGCTCCCTCAGCTCTCGTCCCTAACCCAGAAAAGTACAAATCTTGCCAGACTTGAGTAATGTACTTGTGAAAGGGATAGACACTGTGAGTCCCTTTGACCTTTGCCATAATCACTCTGTTGTCATGTTTTATCAAAATATTTTCGCTGAATCCGGCTCTCTTCTCTTTATTCATAAAGGATAATTTCAAAGACCAATATTTTGCCAGTATAATTGCAACAGCTTTCTTGAGTTCTTCACCCTCCAGATATAAGATACTCCTCAATTCTTCATAGGTCTTTTGTAGTTTCTTTTTTTTGTCAGCGAGGTTTGAAATCTTCTTTTCATGTGCTGCTATTTTTTTGTCAAGCGTTTGTAGCGATTTAGGATAATAGCGGCCGCTGTCCAGCCAATCTTTTTTATCTTCTCTCACCCTAGATTCCCCCTCAGCAGGACCTGCTTGATTAGTATGAACTTCGCGGCTAGGTGTTTCTTTAACCAATTCTATGTCCAAGAATAGACTTTTGGAGGATTCCTTCATGGTTTCAGACACACTGTCGGTACCATCCTTTTTAGTAGACTCTTGAGACCTTCGGTCAGGATGGACTGTGTCGCTACCGGTAAGACGATCGTCAGCCTCAGCAGAGTCCGCAGCAGGTTTCTCTGTTAGTGATTTTTCTTCTAAAAGTTCGGCAGCAGCAGACTCGCCTGATTCGAATAATTCGACTAGCGCTTCCTCAAAAACCGGTCCCTTTTTATTCTCCCGTGCACGGTTCCACTTGCCGTCTCTCGCATCGATTCCCAGCAGCTCTTCATCCAGGGTGTCGTCCAAATCATCATCTTCATTTTCGGAGAAATTAAGGTCTGTTTCTATGGTCTCCAGGTACTCGTGTGCCACATCCACGAGATCAATGATCTCATCTGAAAGCTTATCTTCGCGGGTTTTGTATTCACCACTGTTTTTATCAGATTTTCTTTTGGTTGAAACTTTTTCCATTATGCTGAGCTCCGCTCTGCGGAATCTTGGCCCAACGGACCGAAGGCATAAGCCCGCAACACTAGTGGTATCTAGCACAAGCAGGGTCCAGGTATCGCGGTCTCGCCGTAGTGTTTCATCAAATATGATGTTTAGTGATGCAATTCGTGTACCACTAAGATAATACTTCACGGGCAACAGTTGAAGTCTTTTATCATTTTTCTCAAAGGTAACAGCCAAACTGTGGCATTCTTTTTCGAAGGGGAGGGGAGATAGTGGGCTTCGTGGCATCCTGGGTCTATCAAATGAGACTGAATGAGACTGTGGGGAAAGGGGCTAACAGTAAACTCAAAACGGCGCCGAGAAGGTGACAAAGCTGGAGGATGCTAATACCATTTAACTTTTATCAAAGAGTCACAATAGTCAGCACAGTCAATTAAGGACCGTCCTTGTTGACAGCCCAGTTTCGTTCTAAGGGAAAATATATTGTCAAGAGTGGCAATCTCGAATCTGGAAGTATGAAGACTTCTAAGAATGGTCTGTTATCTTTTGAGGGAGGACAAAAAGCCGCTCGAGTTTCACCGGAGCGGCTTTCTTGTTGTTTAGAAATGGTCGGGACGAGAGGATTTGAACCTCCGACCCCCTGAACCCCATTCAGGTGCGCTAGCCAGACTGCGCCACGTCCCGACAAGACCGAAAACTAACACCATGAAGGCATTGTGTCAAGCCATCAAGTAAGCGCTAAATCGTTGGAACCGTTAACACCGTTGAGATCGTTATAGTCGTTTAAGTCGTCCAAGTCGTCCATCACAGAGGTCAGAAGTCGGAGATCAGAGATCATCTTTATCCCTGACCTCTGACGTCTGATCTCTGACCTCTATGTTTGTATTTCCCTATGCCCTATGCCTTGCCCATTGCTTCTAATTTATTTTGGAAATACTCGATGGTTTGACTCAGGCCCGTTTTGAAGTCAATCTCGGGCTCCCAACGGAGTTCATCTTTGGCTAGAGTAATATCAGGACAGCGTCTAACCGGGTCGTCAGGGGGCAAGGGCTGATACTCGATACCGGCAGTGGATCCGGTGGTTTTGATTATGCTTTCTGCCAGTTCGGCGATGCTAATCTCTTGAGGGTTACCCAGGTTGACTGGACCGATGAACTCTTCCTGCTCCATCATTGCTATCATGCCCTTGACCATGTCACTAACGTAGCAAAAGGATCGGGTATGACTGCCGTCACCATAAATGGTGAGAGGTCTTCCTCGCAGTGCTTGGGTTATGAAATTGCTCATAACCCGACCGTCGTTTAAGGCCATCCTCGGCCCATAGGTGTTGAAAATACGAACAATACGAATGTCAACTTGGTTCTGACGGTAATAGTCCATCATCAGGGTTTCAGCCACCCGCTTGCCTTCGTCATAACAGCTCCGCAGTCCGATGCAGTTAACGTTTCCCCAATAGGTTTCCACCTGAGGATGTATAGTGGGATCGCCATAAACCTCTGAGGTAGATGCCTGGAGAATGCGGGCCTTTACCCTTTTAGCTAGGCCGAGCATGTTCAGGGTCCCCATGACACTAGTCTTCACGGTCTTCACGGGATTATATTGATAGTGAACCGGCGACGCGGGGCAGGCGAGGTTGTAGATCTGGTCGACCTCGAGGAGAATGGAATTCACCAGATCGTGGCGGACTAGCTCAAAACGGTAGTCACTGAACAAATTTTTGATGTTGTCTTTGCTGCCGGTAAAAAAGTTGTCGAGACACACCACCTCGTTACCCTTCTCCAACAATCGTTCACACAGATGACTACCAATGAAACCAGCCCCTCCTGTAACCAGAATCCTTTTGGCCATATCTCACTCCGTGAGCGCAGTCGCTAAGCGTTCAAATCGTTAAAACCGTTCAAATCGTTCAAGTCGAAAACATTCCGCAATCCGCAATCCGAAATTCTGTCATCTGTCGTCTGCCTTCTGTCCTCTGACTTCTGACTTCCGATCTCTGACTTCTGGCTTTTTACCCTATGCCCTGTGCTCTTTGTTGGTAAGCAATTGTTATGCCCGAAAGCATACGGCACCTTCGTACGTGTTCGTCAGAATTTTTGATTTTGGTGCCAGTTCCAAGCGGTGGAGATAATTTCAGTCAGGGTATAGTGCGGGCTCCAGTTGAGAATTTCCTCGGCCTTATCACCTGATGCCACGAGTTCTGGAGGATCTCCGGGGCGGGGCCCGACCTCTCTGTAGGGGATAGGAAGCTGACAAATTTGCTGGCAGTGCTCAAATACTTCCCGTACTGTGTGACCTTTACCGGTACCCAGATTGAGGGAAGTGCTTTGTCCGCCAGAAAGAAGATAGCTGAGGGCTGAAACATGGGCATTTGCAAGATCGCACACATGAATATAATCGCGGATACACGTGCCGTCCGCGGTGGAGTAATCGGTGCCGAAAATTTGTATCTCAGGTCGAAGCCCGAGGGCAGTTTGTAACACCAGGGGGATCAAATGGGTTTCAGGTTCGTGCGATTCCCCGATCCGTCCCTGAGGATCAGCACCAGCTGCATTGAAATAGCGCAAGGATACATGTTTTATCCCGTGAGCAACTTCGTAACTGGCGAGTATTTCCTCAAAAAAATGCTTGCTCAGACCGTATGGATTTATCGGACTTTTGACGTGGCTTTCGGGAATAGGAATCTCAAAGGGGTCGCCGTAGACCGCACAGGAAGAGGAAAAAATGATCTTGTCCACCCCAAAATTGAGCATAGCGTTAAGAAGGTTGAGGCCATTCACCAAGTTGTTACTGAAGTATTTTTCGGGCGCCTCCATGGATTCGCCCACGTAGCAAAAAGCGGCAAAATGAATAACCGCTTCAATGGGAAAAGTCTCGAACAAGTGACTGAGGGCAGTTTCATCAGCCAGATCAGCGTGAACAAAGTGGCCTTTCAGGACTGCCGCACGGTGACCGTAGCAGAGGTTGTCTAAAGTTACGGACTCGTATCCCGCATCAGCCAAACTCAGCAAGGTGTGGCTGCCGATATAGCCCGCACCACCAGTAACTAGAATCATCTCCAAAACCCCCAATGACAGGCGTAAGTCCAAAACCCCGAATGAAGCTCGCTGCCCCCATGGAGCGCTTATTCCACATTAGAAAGGTAGTGTCAAGACTTTGTGAGTGCAAAGTAGTTCAGATTTCAGAGAATATCCTTGAAGGCACCTGTGGGTTTCGCTATAGTTGCGGCACATTTTTTGTAAGAGGAGGCGCTGACATGACCGTTGCTGTAAAAATACAAGATGCCATAGAACGCTCATCGTGGATCCGCAAAATGTTCGAGGAAGGAGCTCGGCTCAAATCCCTTCACGGTTCTGACAAGGTTTACGATTTCAGTTTAGGCAATCCGGACTTAGAGCCGCCGGAAAAGTTTCGCCAGGTGCTCAGTTCAGTCATTGCCGAGTCGACCACTGGAGCTCACGGCTATATGCCAAACAGTGGCTATGAAGAAACTCGTGCCGCCGTGGCCGACTACGTAAGTCAGGACCAGGGAGTGAGGGTTGGGAGCGAGCAGGTGGTCATGACCTGTGGGGCAGCCGGGGCTCTGAACTGCATTTTTAAAACCCTTCTCGATCCGGGCGATGAGGTTATCGTCTCTGCACCATACTTTGTGGAATATGGCTTCTATGCAGACAATCATGGTGGCCGGATACGAGTCGTTCCAACCAAGGATGATTTCACCCTTGATCTCATGGCCGTTGAAAGAGCAATTACCACAAAAACTAAGGTGGTTTTGATCAATTCTCCCAATAATCCCTCCGGGCAAGTCTATGATCATCCCTCATTGAAAACACTCGGCGACTTGCTGGCTGCACGGGCGAGGAAGATGGGGAAAACACTCTATCTGGTCTCAGATGAACCCTACCGGAAAATCGTCTACGATGATCTCGAGGTGCCAAGTATTTTCGAGACCTACCCTAACAGCATTGTAGCCACTTCTTACTCTAAAGACCTTTCCCTACCGGGTGAGCGGTTGGGCTACTTGGTAGTTCATCCGGAAGCAGAAGGGGTGAAGGATTTGATGGGTGGCCTTGTCTTGGCGAACCGGATTCTCGGCTTCGTCAATGCTCCCGCTCTAATGCAGCGGGTAGCTACACATCTTCAAGGAGCCTGCGTGGATGTTGGGATATATCAAGCGAGAAGGGATCTTTTTTGTCAGGGACTGGCAGATGCGGGCTATGAATTCGTCAGACCCCGAGGGGCTTTTTACCTTTTTCCCAAAAGCCCCGTTGCCGACGATGTAGCCTTTGTCAATTCGCTTCAGGAGGAAAATATTCTGGTTGTACCCGGCAGGGGTTTTGGTTCTCCCGGGCACTTCAGGATTGCCTATTGTGTTGAAAAAAAGACAATTGAAAGTGCCATGCCAGGATTTGCCAGGGCGCGGCAGAGGGCTAGGGAAAGCATAGAGCATAGAGCATAGAGCATAGGGAAAGACAGCGGGCAGTAAGAAGCCTGAAGTTAGAAGTCAGAGGTCAGAGGTCAGAGGTCAGAGGTCAGAGGTCGGAGGATAGTGTCTTTATCGGTTATCCGTTATTAGTCATTCGTTATCCGGGAAATCTGTCGATATGAGGTTCCGCATCGACTTTTACGACTCCTGCGGTTTCTACGATTTCTGCGAATTGACTAATCGACCATTTGACTAATCGACCAATTACCTAACTCTGTAATTGACTAACCGAACGGTTTGCCCTTGGAAACGGAGCAAGTTAGTATAGAGGTTCTTGTGTTTGCACCTATGAGATAAATCATGGAAGCGAGTTACCTTAAAACTTACAAAGATTCCATTCTTCAAGAACGAATCGAAAGCGCTCTTTCCATTCTTGGAAACTGCCGTCTTTGCCCGAGGCAGTGCGAGGTCAATCGGCTGGAAGGTGAATTGGGCTTCTGCAAGACGGGACGTAAGGCAGTAGTTTCGAGCTACAGTCCACACTTTGGCGAAGAGGATCCCCTGGTTGGGCGGGGAGGGTCCGGCACAATTTTCATGACCCACTGCAATCTGGGCTGCGTTTTTTGTCAGAACTACGAAATCAGCCATTTGTCTCAAGGGATTGAAGTGAGCGCAACTGACTTGGCCCAAATCATGCTAACTCTACAGCGGCGAGGCTGCCATAACATCAATTTTGTTACTCCCACGCACATGGTGCCCCAGATTCTCGAGGCCTTGCCAGAGGCCATTGAAGGAGGCTTGAAGGTTCCACTCGTGTACAATTGTGGCGGCTATGAGGAGGTGGATACTCTGAAGCTGCTAGATGGAATTTTTGACATTTACATGCCGGATTTCAAATTCTGGGACTCCGAAGTGGCGGATCGATTCTGTTCCGCCCCCGATTACTTTGGAAAGGCGTGCGCTGCCATAAAGGAGATGCATCAACAGGTGGGAGACCTGACTCTGGACCAAGAAGGAATTGCCCAGCGTGGCTTGCTTGTTCGTCACTTGGTTATGCCCGAGGGACTTGCTGGTACCCGGGAGCTTATGCGGTTTCTCACCAACGAGATTTCAAAGGATACCTATGTGAATGTGATGAGTCAGTATCGCCCCTGCGGTGAGGCTCATAATTTCCCGGAGCTGAGACGCTCGATTACTGCAGGGGAGTTCCGCGATGCTGTGAGCATGGCTCAGGAAGAGGGAATTCATCGCTTGGATGAGCGGAAATTGATCCAGCTATTTAAGTGGCTCTAGGCAATTCGCCCCCATGGGCATATAGTTACAATGGAATAGTGGAATGATGAGGCTAACGGTCAAAGAAAGGTAAATTCTGAGGGATAAAGAAATTTCGGGGCTTCAGCACTATGGATTCGGCAGAACGCATTTTTGTCATAGGCGACATACATGGCTGTCTCAACAAACTCGAGGTTCTTTGGGATAAGATAGACCCTCGTCCTGGGGTGGACCAGCTTGTCTTCCTTGGTGATTACATCGATCGAGGGGAGAATTCAAGCGGCGTATTGGATTATCTTTTACAGGTGAAAAAGGCCTACCCCGACACTATTTTTTTGATGGGAAATCACGAGAAAATGTTCATTGATTTCCTTGCCGGAGTTGAGCGAGCTCTTTTTATTTACAACGGCGGTGAGTCCACTCTCAAGAGCTATCTCGTGCGAATGGAGCATTTTTGGGATAACCGGCAGGGAGTTCTGGATGAGGAAACGCTAAATCAACTGGTACCTGAAAACCACAGGGCTTTTCTAGGGGAGCTGCACCTTTTCTACGAAACCGATGATTTCATCATGGTTCACGCCGGACTAAGGCACGATGTGCCCCTAGAGAATCAGAGCCTTGAGGATCTCGTCTGGATTAGAGAAGAGTTCATTTACTCGGAAGAGGATTTTGGTAAGAGGATTATCTTCGGTCATACGCCGTTTGTGCGCCCTTTGGTGCTGCCCAACAAGATAGGCATAGATACCGGGGCAGTATATGGCAACAGTCTCACCTGTGTGGTCTTGCCGGATTTAGAATTCATAAGTGTCTAAGGGCATAGGGCATAGAGCATGGAGTAATCAGCGTTCACTGATTAGTTGGTCGACGACCTCCATGGATTTCTTGCTTATGGGGCTTTCGATGCCTTTAATGCGCTCATCGTAGATGGCATCCACGTATTTTTCAATGGCCTCTTCATGCCGACGGCGATGGCGCAGAGTCTCCCCTTCTTCGAAATACGTGCTCTGGAGGCTTTGAAAAGGCTTCAGGACCACCAGGGCAAGGTCACGAACCACTTCGGCAGTTACCTGCTCCAGCAGTTGGCTTTCGGTAGGCAATTCCAAGGGGTTATACGGGATATTGGCTTCAGCGATACCGTCATTCCACTCGTCTGTTACCTCCGAATTACGCTTAATAGTATCCGTCGCGACGATTTCCCCTTTTTTGGCATCGATAATTTTGTAGTAGATGTGCACAGAGGCCCGCATTTTGGTGCGACCCACCGTATAATTTTCAAAACGGTATTCGGGGACCTGAATCACTGCGGGAGGAGCCTGTTTCAGTTCTTCAGAACTGGGATCGGGATGGGTGGCCTTCCAGTTGAGAAACTCGGGATTTTCTTGAACCTTGGTGCCCGTTTGAATCTTGGCCACCTTACTCGCCTTGGTCTCATCTTTTTCGGTCTTGTAAAGGAGGACGTTTCCCATGACAAAGATGTCAATCCCGGTCATACGTCCTACCTTGCGAGCAGCTTCCATGTCGCCAACGATACCTGCTTGCTTCAAATTCATTTCTTTTAAAATCGACTGGAGATCCTGACGCGCCAAAATACGAATGTCACCACTGGAATTGTTGAAAAGGTAGGTGATGAGATTAGAGGAGGCGTTTATTCCAGCATCTGGATTATAAGACGGGCTGGAAAAGTCAAATACAGCTATGGCTCGTCTGAGCCGCTTTTTGATTGCCTCCTCGGTCTCCTGCACTTTGTAAAAAAGCTCAGGATACTCGGGATTGATTTCGTTTAGTTGCCAATACCAGGCCAAAGCGTTACCGTATTTACCCTGAGCAATGTATTTAGAGGATCTTTGCAGGACCTTTTTGGTGTAACTTTCCAAGGCTTCTTTAAAAAAGAAACTGTTGCGCAGCGCAGGTGAGTAGGAAAGGGCCTTTTGGTATTCCTTGTTGGCGAGGTAAAGACGATTTTCTTTGGTATGCTGGTTTGCCAAGCCGAAATAGTGTCTACCGGCTTCCAGTTTAGCCTTTATGAGTAATTGGCGAACATTAGCATCTCCTGGCGCGTATGACAGAGCAGTTTCATAGAAACTTACGGCCCTGTCCCATTCTTTAGCACTCGCCATCTCAGCCGCCCGACTGAGGAAGTATTCGGGATTGTCATTCTTTTTTACCTGCTCCACTAGCATGCGGGTGTTTTTATAGGAAGGATCGATCGTCATCACTTTACCGAAAGAGTTCAGTGCTCCTTTCCAGTCCTCGCGTTGAACTGCAGCAATACCCTGTTTATAGTATTCGTCACTTCCAGCGGCCACAGCCACAGCCAACTTATCTTCCGTGTCTTGGTAGTTGGGATAAATATCATTGACTCTGCGAAATTTTAGAAAAGCTTCCAGCCATTGTCCTTTGTTGAGAGCTGCAACACCCTGTTGGTAGGATGTTTTGGCCTCTTCGGTCAATTCTTTTTTCTTGGTTTCAAGTTGCTGATGTAATGAGACAATCTTTTTATTTTCCGGATCGAGTTCAATGGCCTTGTTGATGATTGCCATGGCTCTAGTTACTGCTTGATAGTCTTTGACGGCAGCGCCAGTCCAGGTACTGACAGCTCTTTGATAATACTTGTTTGCAGCTTCCTGCCGGGCTTTCTGCAGGGCTTCCTGATAGGTCTTGTTGTTGGGTTCTCTGGCGAGGGCATCTTCGTAAAAGGCTATTGCTCCTTCCCAGTTGCCCATCTGGCTGAGCTCTTCTCCCTGGCGGTAGCTATCTTTTCCCGGAGCACAGGTAGTCAGAAACAAAAGTATTGTCAGCAGCAGTAAGTATCTCAGCCATCTTTTCTGCATGAGCAGACTCCCTGATTTTCACCAGCCCTAAACTCAGATTATTCCAAGGGAAGAAATCAGCGATTTGCCGGGGCAATAAGTACCTGAAGCTGGTTATGAGTTGATTCTTTGATCTCGAATCTATATTTACCGAATGTTCTGGTGGTGAGATCCGCCGCCAGAGATTGGGTACTACCGGTGAGCTCTACCTCCAAGTCGGCTGTGCCCATGGTGTAGTTTCGCTGATAGATCTCTTTAACACCCCTGACGTTGTCAGATATAAGCTGAATGACTTCCTGAAGTTGAGCATATCCTTGCAAGCCGTGGATAGTAAGATTAACGTTGGCAATGTTGTAAACCTGTTCTTGAAAGATGTCGATCATTTTATCTATCATGTCGTTGGCAAGATATTCACAGGCCTCTGTTATGGCCATCTGTTTGCCGGTAAGACTGTTGACATGAGGTTTGGCGGCTTGGCGGGTCTCAGAAACCTTGACTTCTCCGGTATCAGCCCTCACCAGTTTGGCACTAACAACGGCCTGGCTGCTATTGATTCTAACGTCGCCGATAGTTACCTCATTAGTGGTAGCCTGGGCAGTGCCAATGAGAAGCATTTCAGCCCCGTATTTATCGCCCACCGCTGCGGCAACCCTCTCGTCTCCTGCTAACAGTCCCCTGACACCGTCCCGACCCAGGCTGCGGCGGACCACATTTGCATCAACGAGCTTGAAGCCGCGCTCAAGAAGCACTTTCGACACAGCATCCTCGGCTAATCTACCAGTGTTGACATCCTGAGACAAAACCTGTTCGAAAAGTACCATAACCCGCGGTTTTCGGACCTGGCGCATAAGGATGTTGAGGGCTTGAAGGTCGTTTTTCAGCTCACCGCTGGCAACGGTTGCTTGTATGGTAACCCGATAAAGTCCCTCCTCTGCCTTTTCGTCGAGCACCTCATAGGACTGAACGTACCCTTTCGATTGAGAATAGATTTTATCTGAAAGGAGTTGGTAGTTTTCGACCAGGGTTTCATTCTCAATGAGACTGCCTGTGGCCTGTTCCACCGCATTGCGGAGGGCGTCTTCGATAGCCTTGTCCCGGGAAATGTCAAGGTTCCCTTGAACGATGGCTGCTACTCCTTGACTCTCTATGGTATTGCCCTGGCTGAAGAGATCCTGAGGAAGAAGACTAAGCAGAAAAACGAGAAGCACGATTCGATAAGAACAACGCATGATATCTTTCCAAGTGTAGTTATGTGTCATCAAACTGGTTTGACCTATTGGGGAAGGAATACCTTCGCGAACGATAATCAGGTAGAAACGAGCTTGTCTAAGGATTCAAAATGTTTAGTGAATAATAGCAAATCAGCTTCTCATCTGTCAATGACAAAAAGTGTTAATGCCCGTGCTGATGTCATTGTTTGTATCGGTCTGCTAAAGGGTGTTTTTCAGCTGATACGGAATAGCAGAGAGTCTTTGGGATTCAACCAGCAAGCTTTTCCACCCTATCAGCGGACGTCAGAGCTAACGGGGGGGTAACCCATCTCCTCTTCTCGGCCTTATTGCCGACTGATGCCACATGCGGGAGCTCGTGCGTGCGAGGCTTCAAACCCACTGGCTCTTGAGGCCAAAGGGAAATGAGGTGCAACCAGATTCCCGGGGATACAGCCATAACTAAGGTCAACTGGTTGTTTGACAAATCGTGTTTAAAAGAGGTATATAGCACCATTAGACCATAATAAACAGTATGGAAAGAGGGTCTGGTCTTGATGCCGGGCCTTTTGCCTGTTTTTGTGCTAGTTTTTGACGTGGCCTGGACGAGGAAGTCCGGCCCAGGGAGACAGCGGAGGAGGATAGCATGAGAAAGACTGTAGCTTTTGCCATACTTGCATTGGTGTGGGCGATTCTCATGGTGCCTGCCATGGTCTGCGCTCAGGATCAAGTGGTTCAGCAGTATAATAATGGCAGCGTCAATTGGAGCAGTGGCAAGGTTACGGCAGTGGGAATTGGTGCCCCGCCGGCCCAACCAGCTAATATGGCCCAGGCTCGGGCCATGGCCAGGCGTGCTGCCATTACTGTTGCTCGTCGAAATCTGCTGGAGATTACCCAGGGCGTTCAAGTGGATTCCATGACTTTGGTGAAGGATTTCGTGGTTAAGAGTGACCTTGTCCGAACTTCAGTTCAGGGAGTAGTTCGGAATGCTCAGGTGGTTGACACTGCCTACATGAGTGACGGTTCTGTGGAAGTGACAATTATGATGGACATGGATGGCGAATTCGCCAGCGCTGTGCTACCGCCGCCTCCGGTGATGCCTGAAGGATTGCCAGGAACCATGCCGCCACCTGGTGCTGAAGTACCCTCTCAAGTTTTTACAGGGTTGGTGATAGACGCCCGCGGATTAGGTACTCGTCCGGCAATGGCTCCGAAGATTTTGGATGAAAATGGCAAGGAAATCTATGGCTCTGCTATGGTTGACAGAGAGTACGCTGTGCAACAAGGAATGGTTGGTTATGCCAAGGATTTAAGTGCAGCTCAGGAAAACAGCAGGGTTACCGACAGACCAATAACCGTAAAAGCTTTGCGGACCTCCGGGCCAGCCAAGTGTGATGTGGTTATTTCCAACGCAGATGCCGCCAAATTGGCTGCTGCTGGTGAAAATTTGAGTTTTTTGCAAAAGTGCAGGGTAATGGTTGTTCTGGACTGAGTCTGCTGACAGTCCAGGGAAATAGCCTTTTAGGACTCTGGTTTTGAGGGCTGAGTATAGAACTCTCTAGGGAGGAAACTAGCAGCAACCCGCTACTTCATGGGTTGCAGGGAGGATATGGAGATGAAGAGCCATACCTATTGGAAATTATGGACACTTGCAGCCCTTCTGGTTTTTTCGCTCGCGGTGTTTGCCGGATGCGCCAAAAAAAGAGCGCCTGAAAGCGTGATGGACACCCCCCAACATCACACGAATAACGGCATGAGATCTTTCGAAAAAGGAGAACTGAACGAGGCTCAGCAAGAGTTCAAAATGGCATTGGAACTTGAGCCTAAGTACGGTCCCGCTCATACGGGCATGGGATTGGTCTATGCTGCCAGATATGTACAGGTGCAGGACAAGAAGGAAAAAGAAAAGCTTCTCGATCAAGCCTTTGACAGCTTGAAGAATGGCAAGAAATACGCCGAGGAAAAAGAGCAAAAGGTCTTTGCTCGGGTGGGCTACATTAGAGTTTACACCCTGACCAAACCAAAAGATTGGCTTGAAGATGCTAAACAGAATTTCGATTATGCCGTCGCAGAGGATGATCAAGCCCCAGCGCCATACTACTTCATGGGCGAAGCATATAAACAGTCATATGAGTTCAGCAAAGCAGCTGATATGTATCGCAAGGTTCTCGACCTAGACACAGAATATACGGCAGAGGCCAATAGAGCCTGGGAGTTGGTCCAGAAAATTGAGCGGGCTAAACCGGGTACGACTATGGGTAAACAGATCGCTCTGGTTGAGCATATTACCCGTGCGGATGTGGCTGCCCTCTTTGTTGAGGAACTCAAGCTGGAAGAGGTTTACGAAAAGCTTAACGTCAAGACTTTCGACACTGAATTTAAGCCCCCTAAGTCAGGTCTAGAAATGGAAACCGAAACTGTGGTGAAGATGGCGCCTGCCACCGACATTGCTGACCATGTGCTCCGTCATGACATTAATACGGTGATGCGAATAGGGGTTCGCGGTCTGGAGCCTTACCCGAACCATACATTTCAACCTGACAAACAGATCACCAGAGCCGAATATGCCATGATGATCGAGGACATTCTAGTCAAGGCCACAAGGGATGATGGTCTGGACACGCGTTTCTTTGGAAGTCAGTCTCCCTTTCCTGACTTGCGGAGCGATTTGCCCTACTTCAACGCCGTAATGGTCTGCACCAGTCGCAATATAATGACTGTGGCCGACAAGCGGACCGGGGAGTTTCAGCCCATGGGGACGGTTTCAGGTGCAGATGCCCTGTTGGCAATCAGGGAGCTCAAGGAACAACTCAGGGTGTTTTAGGGTCAGCCTTCACCATAAAGGGCATGAAGGAGTTATCGCAGAGCGCAGTGCGCCGAGCGCAGAGGGTAAAAAGGGAATAAACGACGAGCGGATTTGGTATGAACTATTCTCGGCTGAAGGTGCAACTAGACCTACTCTGGACCGTGTTGCTGCTTACAGCACTTGTGCTTTGCTCAAGTCCAGTGCTCTTGGCTCAGGAGTCCTTTGTTTTTCCGTTGGAGGGTGAACGAGCTCGGGTCACCTTGGTGCAGGGTGAGGTCCAGCGCCAGAGTTCAGAGGAAGGTCCGTGGACAGCTCTTCCCCTTGGCGCTTTTGTTGAGGCTGGTGAGCGCATCAAGACCATGAAGGGTGGGCGATTGGAACTCCAGCTTCCGGACAAGAGCATTATTCGTTTTGACGAAGAGAGCGAAGTGCGCTTGACCAAGGCAGAATACAGTCCTGCCCAGTCGAAACGGGACGTTCGTTTTTCGCTGGTTTTGGGAAAAACCTGGGCCAATATTCAGAATGTATTCGGGAGTAGTAAAGGCGTTCAGGTAGAGACAGATAACGCAATAGTGGGAGTTCGTGGCACTATCTTTCGCATGAATGTTGACCTTGATAGATCAGCCATGATTAAAGTGTATCGTGGCAGAGTGGCGGTGAGTAAACCCCACCGGATTCCCGCCCCTGGTGAGCCTGGCAGTGAGATACAACGAGTTCCCGGTCCAACGAGGGTGCCCGGGCCTCATCGGGTGACCGTGGAAGAATGGATCCGTATTGTTGAGGCGATGCAGCAGATTACGGTCAGTGCCGAAGGGATTCCCTCAAAACCGCGGACCTTTACCATGGAGGAAGATTTAAACGACTGGGTGCAGTGGAACTTGGAGCGCGATCTCCAGATCTAGTGTTGCATTGGACACCTCCCTATCGATACCGTCCGGGTTAAGTCTAGCTTAGCCCAGCTTAACAGAATCAGGGCGTCAACCCGGTGAAGGCGTAGCTGACGATACGGCTGGACAAATTCTGAAAAGTGTGGTTTGGAGATGATGATAGACAGGCTCAATGAACCTGTCTGGCCCGCCTTTTGCATTACCCTTCAAAGCTGTTAATTGGAAATTCACCCCTCTTGCATGCACACATGATGGTGGAAGTAAAGGAGCAGTGTTCGGACGAGGAGTTTTGCTAACCGTGGTTAGGAGACCGGAGTTGAACTATGGCCCGTATTGATGCCTTTTTTAAGTTGATGCATGAGCAAAAAGCCTCAGACTTACATCTTGTGGCAGGCCAGCAACCTGTTCTAAGGATTCAGGGAGACATGGAGCGGGTTAAATACAAAGTGCTGGATAACGATGAACTCAAAGCTATGCTTTATGAAATTACGCCGGAAGAAAAGATAAAAGCCTTCGAAGAGACCGGGGACGTGGACTTTGCTTACGAAATACCCGGGCTAGCCCGATATCGCTCCAACTTTTTTCAACAGAATTTTGGTATAGGTGCCGTATTTCGCGAAATTCCAAGTGAAATTTTATCCGTAGAGGAACTTGGCCTCCCGTCGGTGGTTTCCAAATTGGCCATGCTACCCAGGGGATTGGTGCTGGTGACGGGTCCCACTGGTAGCGGCAAATCCACCACGCTTGCGGCCATTATCGATGAGACCAATCAAAAGCGCAAAGATCACATCATTACCATCGAAGATCCCATAGAGTTTGTCCACAAGAGTAAGAGCTGCATCGTTAACCAGCGAGAAGTGGGCATCCATACAAAATCTTTCTCGTCAGCACTGCGAGGCGCCCTGCGTGAGGATCCTGATGTAATATTGGTGGGTGAGATGCGCGATTTAGAGACTATAGGTCTGGCCATAGAGGCCGCAGCCACCGGACATTTGGTATTTGCTACCCTCCATACTACCAGTGCTCCAAAAACTGTTGATCGGATTATCGAGGTCTTTCCAGCGGAACAGCAGGCCCAGATTCGTTCCACCCTCGCAGACGGCATTCGTGCGGTGGTTGCGCAA
>JAJDNB010000168.1 GCA_022340905.1 Deltaproteobacteria bacterium
GACAGTAGCATGATGAAAGCGATGAGCACCGCAGCGACAACCAGTTCACGTAGAATCAGATTGGGAATGGTGGGCACCATTTCGCCCTTTGTGCCAGGGTTCTCTTCTGGCGTGCGGGGCACCACCAACCCTCCGGCTTTGCGCACCCGCCAGAAGTGAAAGGGCATAAGGAGAAGGAGGCAGGCAGGAATAATGGCAGTGTGAATGGCGAAAAAGTTGGACAGGGTCGCCGGCCCCATATCAGTACCGCCGAGAATTATCTGTTTAAGCCCCCCGCCGATTACTGGAATGTATTCCAGCATTCCCGTACAGATGGTAACGGCCCAGAAGGCGAGTTGGTCCCATGGCAACAGGTAGCCGGTAAAGTTTGATCCCGCGATCAAGACAAACATGGTCAGGCCGATGATCCAGTTGAATTGTCGAGGAGGGTGAAAAGCCCCGGTGAAAAATACCCGCAGGAAGTGAAGGAAAACAATGAGTAAAAGTATATTGGCACTCCAATGATGGATGTTCCGGATGAATTGACCAAAAACAACGTTGTTTTGCAGGTGAAGAATGGATTCATAGGCTCGGTCGGGGACTGGCTGATAACCAAATTGCAGCATCATCCCCGTGGCAAACTGTAGCAGGACCAAGACTACAGCCATGCCGCCCAGCCCCCAGGTGAGAGAAAATTTCAGGGTTCGCTCCTGGACGACCTTGGGACGGAAGTGCAAGATCAGAGTATTCAACCACCCGAGGTAAGGCCGCCGCTCATCCTTCTCTTTGTATGTATGAGGGAAAATCGAATACCAGATTCGTTGGAAAAGGTTGGGTTGAGCTGGCTTCACATTCTGAGAGGGCATTGTGCAGTCTTTCGGAAATTTGTACAGATTTCATCTCGGAAACCCTTCAATATCCTAATGCTATGTATCAGTCAATAACAAGGTGGTCAGGAGACTTGCCCAGAGGTCAGACGACAGAGGACGGAGGACAGACGACAGATGACAGAGGACAGCAAGTCAAATGGTCAATTTGTCGATTAGTCAAATGGTTATGAATGGCCTCAATGACGAGTTAGCCATTTGACGATTTGACCAATTGACTAGTTAACGAATGAGCGATTTCTACGACTTCAACGGTTTCTAAGCATTTTAGACATTTTAGACATTTAGTGCGGCAGATTGCCGAATTAGAGAATTGGTCAAATTGTTTATTTTTAGAACCATGGACAGATCCGGAACCACTTATGGAAGGCAGGGCGAGGCTCATGTCCCTTTGCCGAAATGGCATTTGGGATAGGTGCATTCTGGACAGTCCTTGCAAAGACCACCGTGACCGAGGAAGGCGAGCTCTGCTTTGGAGATCTTTTCACCTGCGAGAATTCTAGGCAACACCAGATCCATCACGGTGATCCGATGATAGAGGCCGCAGGCGGGCACTCCAAGGAGTGGTACCTCTCCGAGGTAGGCCACAAGAAACATGGACCCCGGCAGAGCGGCGGCCCCATAGTGGATCTCGCTTGCGCCGGCAAGTCTAATTCCATGGCGAGTCACATCATCCGGGTCCACACTCATGCCGCCGCTAAGTAAGATCAAGTCACAACCCTGGCCCAGTTGGCTGCGAATAACCTGATTGATCGCCTCGGCATCATCTGGAGCAAATTCCGGGGCAACAACCTCTGAACCTAATGATGTAACTTTTTCAGTTAGTATGGGGGCAAAACGGTCCTCGATCAGACCGTGATACACTTCATCGCCGGTAATAACCAACCCCACGCGAGCGGACCGCAGGGTCTTCACCGAGAGCACTGATCCATTCTGTCGGGCAATGGCCGCAGCTCGCTCAATGGGAGTCCGCTTCATGACCAGGGGAATTGCCCTGGTGCCCGCCAGCAAGTCACCTTTATTTACCAGAGAGTGGGTGTGAAGGGTGGCGCACATGACCTCGTCCACTATGTTAAATGCGGCCAGAGCAGCGGTATTGACCACGAGAAGACCGTCTCTTTCTGCAAACAAGTTAATTTTTCCCTCCCGAGGACCGTCTTTCCAGGTGACACCATCTCCAGCCAGAGCTGTTGCCAGAATCACTGCCGCTTCGTTTTCGTGGATCTCATCATCCGCCAAATCAAGGACGTACAGGTGGTTTTTGCCGAGCCTTTGGAGATGACAGAGATCAGCCTCGCACACTGTGTGACCTCTGCGAAAGGCAGGACCTTTGAATTCGCCCGGGCGAATCTCGGTCATGTCATGGGCCAGCTTACTGCCAATAGCTTCTTGCAGTCTTATTTTCTTCAGCACCACGTCACTCCTGGTTCGGTTTAACCGGTTAGGCTTATGTTAACTTTAACATAAGCCTAATAAAAAGAAGAGGGGGTTGGGGATTTTGGATTGCGGAGTGCGGAATTGAATCTGTTGGTCGGTAGTAATGGGGTTAGTGCAGCAATGATAGGATAAGATCTCGGTATATCTCGGCGGCCATGACTACCTGTTGGAACGAAACCGATTCCTCTGGGGCGTGGGCCTGTGACAGTTGGCCTGGGCCTAACAAAATCGGTTTTACTCCTGAAGCCCAGAGCCGGTTGGCGTCTGAGTGGCTGGGAAACGGTTGAGGTGCCCATGGCTGAGAGTGTTTTTGGTAAACAGTTTTTAAAGCCTCAACCACTGAACCCTTCTCTGGAAGCTCGTAGCCCCCCTCCACAGTGGCCAAGCGAATGGTGATATCGATATGGCTGTTTTCTTTCCCGAACCGCTCCACAAGCTCTTCCAACTCCAGTGAAATCTCACCCAATGCGGCCTGAGGTGGCAGGTGAAGATCAAGCCAGGCCTCGCACCAATCGGGAACGGCAAATCCCGCCTGGGTGCTCAAAATGTCTCGAATATTATACACACCCTCGGGCCTGTTGTCCGCTATGTAGTGGGTGATCTGCATGAGGATGTGGAGCATGCATTCTATTGGATTTTGGCTCTGGCTGGCCAGGGAGGCGTGCACCCTTCTCCCCCGGGTGCTTATTTGGACTTCCATGTAGCCATAACAGCTCATACACGGACGAAGGTCTGTGGGCTCTGCAATAATGGCCCAAGGAAAATAATATTCATCCACCAATCGCTCAGCGCCGTCTCCCTCTTCTTCCTCACCCACCACCATAACTAGAGCCACTGGCAGGTGCTGCTGCCTGGCTTCCCACAAACTCAGATAGGCCTCCACCATGGCGGCACAGCCGCCTTTCATGTCGGCGGCGCCCAGACCAATGATTAAATCATCCTCTTCCTCGTAGCCATATTGCTCCAAATCGTAGGCCACTACCGTGTCTAAATGGCCAACCAGGGCGAGCCGTGCCTCCCCTTCCGGCGGCACCACAATCAAGTTGTAGCGGCTGTCATCCACTTCCTGGCGAATGACCGATAAACCTTTCCTTTTGAGATGACCATGAAGGTAGGCAAGGATCTCCTCTTCTTTACCCGAAGGACTGTAAATGTCCATGAGTCGGTGCAAGAGCCGACGCAAACGCTCTCGGTCTATGGCGGAATCTTGTTCAATCATCCTTGTTACTGCGCAATCGGCGGGGTTGGGACCGCTCGTTTTCTTTCTTCCCCTTGAGCTGCTTGAGTTGCTCGGAGAGGTTAAGGGTCAAATAGATGTGTTCTTGGGGATGGCCAAATCCCATTTTCCTAAAGAAATGGAGAGCCGGCAAGTTATCAGCCTCAGTGTCAGTCAACAGCATGCGCACGCCGTCCTCCAGCATGAGATCCCGGAGTTGTTTGAATAGTTTCTGTGCTATTCCTCTCCGCTGCAATCCGGGTTCTGTACCCAGCCACACAAGCAGACCGTACTTCCAGGCAGACTGAGTCTTTTCTATTGTGGTGCCAAGTGCGAAACCCACAATTCTGTCATCAAGCTCTGCCACCAGGCAAAACTCAGAATCACCGTGGAACAAGTTTACTACTTCGTATTCGTCCCAGGTCCGGTAGAGATTCGGCACCTCCCGGGCGGTAAAAATTTTTTCACCAAGATGAAACACATCCGCCAGGTCATCAATCTCCATCTGGCGAATTACCACATTGCTCTTCTTCCTTTTATCTGAATCCCCTTCATCCATGGTAGTTATATTCCTCTTCGATTGATTAGTTGTCATCCCTCTGTGGGTGCACGAGTTATGCCGAAAATTTTGCTCACTTGGCTGTAGTCTCTACAGACATCTTCCTGGCAGATCCCAATTTCGGCAAGCGGTTGTTTACCCCAGAAATGCCCGCAAGGATCAAGCCAAGTGCCAGAAAAGCACTCCAGTGGAGTCTCTCGCCCAATAACAGCGCACCCCAGAAGACCCCGGTTATTGGAATCAAGTAGGTTACCAGGCTGAGGTTAGTGGAACCGATTCTCGGCAGCAGATAGTAATAGAGTCGATAAGCCAAAGCCGTGCCCAGTAAAGAAAGGCAGGTCAACGCCCCCACCGAGATAAATGACGGCGCCAGGGTCCAAGGGGCATCAAAGACGAGACTCATTGGCAAGGTGAGAAAAGCAGCGCAAAAGAGCTGACCGGTGGCGGACACCAGGGGGGTCACTTCTTTCAGTCTCTGCCCATAGATGATTGCAATGGCATAACACAGAGCTGCGGCCATCACCGCCAACTGGGCAACCACATCCTTGCCCAATCCCTTCAGAGCCGCAGGTCCAATGAGTGTCAAAACTCCGAGAAAGCCCAGAACTATGCCGACAACTTTCGCCCAGGTCAACCGTTCATCCCCGGTGAACACGTGGGCCAGAAGAACGGTAAACAGGGGCATAAGGGCATTGAGTATGGCCGCCAATCCAGAGTCTATGTGAATTTCAGCCCAGGTTATGAGCGTGTAGGGCACTGCGCCGTTGAAGAACCCCATGAGCAGAAATGATCCCCACACCGGACCCCATCCCGGCATTGTCAAACCCCGTGAGCGCAACACCAAATAGAGCAGCACTGCAGCCAGGGCTGTACGTCCAAAGGCCACGGACAGGGGGGGAATGGTGGCCACAGCCACCTTAATAAAAAGAAAGGAAGCACCCCAGATGAGGCCGAGCAGGAGAAGTATTACAAAGTTTCGTAGCGACATACTGTTGTCCTGCCTTAAGAATCACGCATTCAGTAGTGTAACATTGCGCATGGAGCATGGGGCATGGAGATTTGGGTCACTAGGCTTCGCCGTCATTAGGTCACTACGCTGCGCTGTCATTTGTTGTAAGAGGTAGGTGACCAGTAGATTGCGGATTTAAAAGCAAGGAGACAGTAGTCAGAATCCAGAATTCAGGAGGATTGTCAAAACAATCGTCATACCCGCAAAAGCGGGTATTCAGTGGAATCTGGATTCCCGCCGAAGTCTATCCCACACTGAATGCGGGACCAGAATGACGATTCGAAAGGTCTGTCGTCTGTCTTCTGTCATCTGATTTCTGACCTCCGACCTCTGAAGTTTCTTCGTCGCCTCACCGTCTCTCCCCGTCACCTTGTCGTCTTGCTGTCCGCTGCTTGCTGTCAGCAGTATTTCCCTATGCTCTATGCTCTATGCTCTATGCTCTATGCTCTATGCCCTCTGGCTTTCGGCAGATGATCTGGGCCACTGCCCTGGTGGGGTTCTCCCTGATCCCCTCAAAATAATGGATTACTTCCCAGGCTCCATATGTTTTCAGGAGTTCCCCAGAATTGAGAAGAAAATTCGGGTTACGGGGTTTGCCAAATTTAGGCTGATCAACAGTGAAGGTCTCATATACCAATAAGCCACCATTTTTTAAAGCCTTTTTTATGCACTCCAACAAAGGGCGATGCAAATAGCGAAAGACCAAAATTGCTCCATATGCGCTCTTGGGCAGAGGATTCACCCCATCCTTTTCCAGGTCTACTTGCCAGATCTTCACCCTGGCATTGTTTACCTCTGCTAGCTTCTCAGCTTGGCCGAGACTCTCCGACGATATATCACAGCAGGTGACCTGACATCCCCTCTGCGCCAGGAAAATGCCGTTGTCACCATTGCCGCAGGCGAGGTCTAATATCGGTCCCGGCAAGGTTCCGTGCAGAAAGAGGTCAACATGTTCAACCAGCAATTTGGCCGGCCTCAGATCTCTTTTCTCCAAAGTCAACTAATCATCCCTTGCAAATTTTACTGTTATTCTGCTAATCTCAACCGTATAAGAGGAGACCTACCAACTTTCAACTTCCTGTTTTCGTAGCAACTTTTTTTAAGCATCTCTTGATGCGAACACAAGATGCAGAGGAGATTTTTCGATTATCTGACATTGCCTGCTTATGTGCCCGGTTAGTACCATACATTTTTTTGTACTGAGAATGTAACCTTCAGGCGGATTTTTCTTTGATGCTTTACATTGGCTAAATTCATGTAAAACACGTAGAGAAGGAGGAAGAGAATGATTAGAAAAGTCGGTCTAATACTGTGCGGTCTCATATTGATGTTTGCTGTGACCGCATGCGAGAAAAAGGAGCCAGAAAAGAAAACGGAAGAACCTGCCCCAACCGCTACCAAAGAGGGGGGAACCCTTGTATTTGGCCGCGGAGGGGACAGTGTGGGACTCGATCCGGCCTACGAGACTGACGGTAATTCCTTCATGATCTGCGACAATATCTATGAGGCCTTAATCTTTTACCAGGACGAGTCAACCGCTTTGGAACCTGGCTTGGCCGAGTCCTGGGATATCTCACCAGACGGCAAGACCTATACCTTCTACCTGAGAAAAGGGGTGAAGTTCCATGATGGCACACCCTTTAACGCTGATGCCGTGGTTTTCTCTATCGGCCGGATGATGAAGGAGAGAAAGCTCAAATTTTTCAGCATGGAGTGGGACGTGCCGCCCCAGGAGCGTCCGCCGGAATACTGGGTCTCCATGGAGATGGACGACACGGTTGATTCCATTGAGGCAGTGGATGATTACACCGTTGTCTTCAAGCTCAAACGGGTTGATGCACCCTTCCTGGCCAATATGGGAATGGATTTCGCCGACATTATCAGCCCCACTGCTTTTATGAACAACCCCAAAGAATTCTTACGCAATCCAGTGGGGACCGGTCCATTCAAGTTCGTCGAGTGGGTAAAAGATGACAAAATCGTCCTGGAGAAGAACGAGAATTATTGGGATACGTCAGGCGGACCGTATCTGGATAAGCTCATTTTTCGAACCATCCCTGAGAACTCAGTTCGTTTTTTGGAACTCAAAGCAGGCAACATCCATATTTGCCAGTTTCCCAATCCGGCGGACATTCCTCTAGCCAAGGAAGATCCAAACCTCAAGCTCGTATCACAACCCGGGATGAACATCGGGTACCTTTCTTTCAACTATACTAAAAGCCTGTGGCAAAACATCCACATGCGCAGGGCCATAGCCTTTGCCATCAACCGCCAAGCTATCGTGGATAACATCTACCAAGGCATGGGACAGGTGGCCAAAAATCCCATTCCACCAACTATGTGGGGCTACAACGACAAGATCGAAGATTTTCCTTACGATCCAGAGAAGGCCAAGTTGGAACTGGCTGAGGGCGGTTACCCGGGAGGTGCCGACCTGCCGGAAATTACCCTCTGGTCTATGCCGGTTCCCAGACCCTATAATCCAGAAGGATTGAAGGTCGGAGTCGCCATGATCTCCGACCTGGCCAAGGTGGGAATCAGGGCAAAGATCGTCAGTTACGACTGGGGAACCTATTTGAAACGGCAGAGGGAGCAACCCAAAGACATGGATCTTTTCCAGTTGGGCTGGACGGGTGACAACGGTGACCCGGACAATTTCCTGGCCGTGCTTTTTGATGGTCTTGCCTCACCTGCCATACGAACCCAGTGGAAGAACGAGGAATACCACAAGCTAATGCTAGAGGGGAAGCAGACAATCGACCAGGCAAAAAGGGCCGAGATCTACATGCGAGCACTCCAGGTTTTCCATGATGAGGTGGCGGCGATCTGCGTCGCCCACTCCACCGTGATCTGGCCTATGAGAAACAACGTGATGAATTTCAAACTTCATCCCACAGCCTCCGTGCGGATGAAAAACGTTCGTCTCGAGTGATGACAATTTGCGCAAGGGCAATTAGAAGGGGGAGCGAGCACTAAGCTCGCTCCCTTTCCTTCTAATCTTAGACATCCTTTCTGCTGCCCCAGGTGAGGTCGCATAGCGCATGGCGCATAGCCTACAGATATGAGGGATCGTGACCTTGACATTTTGTCGCTTTGCGCTATGCGCTTAGCACTCTGCGTGGAGTAGGTCGCTTCATGCTAGCTCACATTATAAGACGTATACTTTTACTTTTTCCCACCCTTTTGGGCATATCCATAATCATCTTTCTCATGATGCACATCACCCCGGGTGATCCGGCCGAGTTACTTCTCGGAGAGCGTGCTACTGAACCTGCTCTTGAGGCTTTGCGGGAGCATCTCGGGCTCAATGAGCCCCTTTACGTTCAGTACGGCATGTTCTTGAAAAGGTTGATGAAGGGCGATCTGGGAGAGACTATTTGGACCAGGCAGAAAGTCTGGATCGAGGTGAAACAACGCTTTCCGGCCACCATAGAACTGTCTATCGCCGCTATGCTCATAAGTAGCGTGCTCGGTGTCATTCTCGGCATCATCTCTGCCACCAAACAATACTCACTTTTTGATTACCTGAGCATGCTCGGTGCACTTGTGGGGGTAAGTATGCCCATATTCTGGCTGGGGCTCGTGTTGATGCTCATCTTTTCTTTGAACCTGGGCTGGTTTCCCATGTCCGGCAGGCTTAGCGTTGGTATCGACCTTGATCCAATCACCAACTTTTACATCTTAGATGCATTACTGACCAAAAACTGGCCGGCATTCAAAGACGCTCTCTGGCACCTCACCCTGCCTGCTTTTACCCTTAGCACCATCCCCATGGCTATCGTGGCCAGGATGACTCGCTCCAGCATGTTGGAAGTTTTGCGTCAGGACTACATCAAGACCGCCAGAGCCAAAGGGCTCTCCCCCGGAATCGTTGTCATGAAGCACGCTTTGCGCAATGCTCTCATCCCTGTAATAACAGTTATTGGCTTGATGTTCGGCATTCTCATGGCGGGCGCCATCCTCACGGAGACCATATTTGCTTGGCCTGGAGTGGGAAAATGGCTCTATGACGCGGTGCTCCAAAGGGACTATATGGTTATTCAGGGAGGCACTCTGTTTGTAGCCGCCATCTTTGTAATAATCAACCTGGTTGTCGATATCCTCTATGCGGTGATTAATCCAAAAATCAGTGTGCACTAAGGAAAATGACCTTTCTGTTGACAAACAAAAAGAACCCTGAAGATCGACATCCTTTTGTGGATCAATTGGAGCAACTCTGGCGCAATAAGACCGCGGTAGCGGGGATGGTCGTCATAGCCCTATTTGTTCTGACAGCTCTGCTGGCACCCTTTTTGAGTCCCCACGATCCAGTTGATGCAGCTCTCTATGATCAACTCAAGCCACCAATTTGGACAAAGGCGGGAAGCACCAATAACCTTCTCGGCACAGATGATCTAGGGCGAGATATCCTTTCACGACTCATATACGGTGCCCGCGTCTCTTTGCTGGTGGCTGTTGTTACCGTGGGTATCGGCGTGCTCTTCGGCTCCCTGCTCGGTGCCGTCTCGGGCTACTACAAGGGTTTTTTGGACACTATCATCATGCGTTTTATGGACATACTTTTGGCCTTCCCCCACATCCTTCTGGCCATTGTTATCATGGCTTATATGGGTCCCGGCCTTCGCAATGCCATGATAGCCATCGGAATCGTCTACATTCCGCGTTTTGCCCGCATAATTCGTGCCTCAGTCCTCGAGGAACACGAAAAGGACTACGTAATCGCCTCCAAGGCAATTGGTGCCAAAGACTGGCGGATTATTTTCGCCGCCATCCTCCCCAACTGCCTGGCACCACTTATTGTCCAGACTACCCTTGGTTTCGCTTCGGCAATATTGGATGCAGCCGCCCTTGGATTTCTTGGACTTGGGGCGCAACCCCCCACACCTGAATGGGGGGCAATGATAGCCATGGGTCGTTCCCATATCCTCAGGGCCTGGTGGGTAATGACCTTCCCGGGGATCGCTATTCTTCTTGCGGTTCTGGGGTTCAATCTATTCGGGGATGGGCTCAGAGACGCTTTGGACCCAAGGCTGAGAGACTAAATGGGAAGCAACAACCACCTTTTGCAGATCGAAAAACTTCGCACCCACTTTTTTGTTCGAGGTCACGTGGCCAAGGCCGTCGATGAGGTGGATCTTTCCATTGCTCCCGGGAAGACCCTGGGATTGGTGGGGGAGTCAGGTTGCGGTAAGAGCGTCACCGCCCATTCCATTATTGGACTCATCCCAGATCCGCCGGGCAAGATAGTTGGGGGCAGAATCCTCTTTGAGGGCAATAACCTTCTGGAACTGCCAGAAGCGAAAATGAGAAAGATCCGAGGCAACCAAATTTCCATGATTTTCCAGGAACCCATGACTTCACTCAATCCAGTTTACCGGGTGGGAGACCAGGTGGGAGAGGTTATTAAACTCCACCAGAAGCTCTCTCGTAAAAAGATCCGTGATCGGGTGGTGGACATGCTCCGGTTGGTGGGGATCGCCGAACCTCTTAAATGCAGTAGCTGCTATCCGCACCAGATGAGTGGCGGGATGCGCCAGCGAGTGATGATTGCCATGGCCCTTGCCTGCAACCCGAAACTCATGATCGCCGACGAACCCACAACAGCATTGGATGTGACCATTCAGGCACAGATTCTGGATCTCATGAACAAATTGAAAGAGGAGACCACCGCCTCCATTCTTTTCATTACCCACGACCTCGGGGTCATTGCGGAGATGGCCCAACACGTGGCGGTTATGTACGCTGGAAAGGTTATGGAATACACCGATGTCACAACGCTCTTTGCCCGACCCAAACATCCCTACACAGTTGGGCTCTTGCAGTCTATTCCGGTGATCGGCAGAGGGCGGCGTGACCAAAAACTGAATGCTATCGGCGGAGTGGTGCCCTCACTCCTCAGTCTGCCCAGCGGCTGTCTTTTCAGTGACCGTTGCCCTGATGTTTTTGCTGAATGCAGAAATGTGGCGCCCCAGATGTACCATGTGGGCACAAACCATATCGCAAGGTGCTTGAAATATGGGTAGGAACCTGGTGGAAGTGAAAAACTTGGTGAAACACTTCCCTATCCGTGGAGGTGTTTTTCTGAAAGAGGTTGCCTCAGTCAAGGCGGTGGATGAGGTCAATCTTACCATACGTGAAGGTGAAACCCTGGGCTTGGTGGGTGAGTCAGGTTGTGGCAAGACTACCCTTGGTCGACTCATCCTGCGGCTCGAGGAGCCTTCATCGGGTGAAGTCCTTTTTCAAGAACAAAATATCCTTTCCTTTGACAAAGCGCAGCTCCGGAACCTTAGAAAGGATATGCAGATTATCTTCCAGGACCCTTTTTCTTCTCTTAACCCACGAAAAACAGTTTCTCACATTATAGGAGAACCCCTGTTGGTCCACGGCCTTCAAAGGAGAAGGGAAAGAGAGGAGAGAGTGTTGGAGCTTCTGCGGGTGGTTGGCCTGAGACGTGAACACATGCGCCGTTATCCCCACCAGTTTTCCGGAGGACAGCGCCAGAGAATCGGTGTGGCCAGAGCTCTGGCCCTCCATCCTAAACTGATTATTTGCGACGAAGCCGTATCGGCCCTGGATGTTTCCATCCAGGCCCAGGTGATTAATTTACTTCAGGACTTGCAAAAAGAGTTCGGCCTCACCTACCTTTTTATCTCCCATGATCTTGCAGTGGTAGAGCACGTGAGTGATCGATTGGCGGTCATGTATCTTGGCAAGATCGTAGAACTGGCAGACAGCCATCAGATCTACCGAAGTCCCCTCCATCCCTACACCCAGGCCCTGCTTTCAGCATCACCTATTCCCGATCCAACTTCTCGTAGGGAAAGAATAATACTCAAAGGAGACGTTCCCAGTCCAATCGATCCTCCGTCAGGATGCCGTTTTCACACTCGCTGCCTCTATGCTGAAAATGTCTGCAGTGAACAAGAACCGCAGCTTCGAGAAGTGAGGGAAAACCATGTGGCTGCCTGTCATTTTGCCGGGTCTGTGGGCTTGCATTAGGGATTGGAGTGTTGGAGTAAAGAAGGAATAGAAATTCCAAATCACAATGATTAAGGTTTCAGGTCTCGGGTTTCAGGTGTCAGGAAAAAGATACGCAGAAGCTGAAACCTGTTGGAGCGAAGCGAAAATCCCGTCTGAAGCGAAACGGCAGCGGGGAACACTGCCTGCCCGCCTTAGCCTGTAGGGCGGCGGGAAACCTGAAACCAAAATTACGGTAATTGTTATTTGCTGGACATTCGAGGTTTTTTACTGGAGAGTTTGTAAATGAAACCTATATATCTTGACTACAACGCCACGACCCCAATTGATCCGGAAGTGGTTGAGGCCATGCGCCCTTATATTCTTGAATGCTTTGGCAATCCTTCGAGTTCCCACTGGTACGGCACCCAGAGCAAGAATGCTGTAGAAACAGCTCGTAATCAGGTGGCGAATCTATTGAATTGCAACCCAGATGAAGTTGTATTCACGGGCGGGGGCAGCGAATCCAACAACTATGCCATCAAGGGTGTGGCATTTGCCAACCAAGAGAGGGGCAAACACCTCATTACCTCCTCCATAGAGCATCCCGCAGTCATCGAAGTGTGCAAATATTTGCAGCAGAAAGGCTTTCAAGTAACGTATTTACCCGTAGACCAGTTCGGTCAAGTGGATCCACGATCTGTAGAGAAGGTTATCAATTCCAGTACGATCCTGATTTCCATCATGCATGCGAACAATGAAGTTGGAACAATTCAGCCCATCGCTGAGATAGCGGGAATTGCCAGAAGTCATGGCATAGCATTCCATACTGACGCCGCGCAATCAGTGGGTAAGATACCAACCACAGTTGACGATCTTGGCGTTGATCTCCTCACCGTTGCTGGGCACAAGCTCTATGGGCCAAAGGGCATAGGGGTCCTTTACATTCGGAGAGGCATTCAACTCGAAAAGCTCATACACGGGGCTGACCACGAACAGGGTCGGCGGGCTGGAACCGAAAATGTCCTTGAAATTGTAGGCTTGGGAAAGGCCTGCGAAATAGCCAGGCGTGACCTAAACAAGAACATGGACCATACACAAAAGATGAGAGACTTGCTTTATCAAGAGTTGAAGGCAGAACTGGATGAACTCAAATTGAATGGTCACCCAAAGAATCGGCTCCCCAACACGCTCAGTGTGAGCTTCAAAAATATCGAAGCAAACAAGCTTCTAGCAAAAATAGACAGAGTTGCCGTCTCGGCAGGTGCGGCCTGCCACTCCGATTCTGTCAAGGTCTCTTCAGTCTTGCAGGCTATGCAGGTGGACCTAGAATACGCCATGGGTACTATTCGCTTTTCTACCGGCAAGATGACTACAGTAGAAGAGGTGAAGGAAACAGCGGTAATCTTTGTGGAAACCGCCCGTCGCCTGCAGGCGGAAAAGCCAAAGTGGTAATTTTTTACCTAATTTCTGGCTTTAATTACCCAATTTTTCATGCCCCTCTCTGCCCCTCAACAATCCAACCTATTAAAATAACATCATTTATCGAATAAAACCGGGTTGGCACGATCTTTTAATAGAGAAAATCATTTGGATTGCTTTTGAATAGTCTTGAATGAGGTTGTCCGACTGATACTTTCCCCTCCCTTGTTTCAGCCTTCGTAGCCGTAGGCCACTACGGCGAAGTAGGCCGAGGGAGAGGGAGATTATGACGCTATCGGACTAGGACAACAGGTTTATCCTATGACGGGAAATTCTTCAAACCGCAGGAAAACAGACGACAGGCGCTCCGGGCAAGAAAGGCGATCTGGGGTGGACAGGAGGAGTGGAACTGACAGAAGAAGCGGCAAAGACAGAAGATCAGGCTGGGGACCAATCAAAGAACATCGCTTCCAGGGAGTTGTCATAACAGCTGCAACACTCTCTCATTTACTTGGTCAACCACTTACTGTTATTACCGGATATGTGGACCTCTTGTCTGAAAGCACAAAAGAGGATTACACAAAAGAAAAATTATATATCATAAAAGGGCAGTTAGAGTTAATTAATAAATACATGACAGATTTAAGGAACATCAAAGAATATAAAACTATGGAATTTGCTGGTGTCACTCTATTGGACATTGGAACAACTCCAACAAAAGAAGAAGATTAATAATAATTATTGAAATATTATCATCATTACAACATACACAACTGTCCAAGTTATTTGATTTTGACTATCCACTAGCCAATATCTAGCTTCTAGTTTCTCGTATTTAGTATCCAGTATCCAATATCCAAAACCCAGCATCAAGCCCCCTCTCCATGTCCATCACCACTCACCACAGCCCTTTTTTCTTGGTCTGTTTCTTGCAGTTAATTCTCTTGCCCATATGTAGCCCGGACATTTCATGATTCGGCTGCTGCGACCGTGGATATGACAGTCCTCCCGGGCGTCCTCGGGTCTCGAAACCTGCGACGTACTGTCAAGTACGCCTCGGATTCGAGTCCCTGCGGTTGCCCGGTGGCACGCTCATCTTCCCGGTCTCGCGACACAGAATCATGAAAGATCCGGGCTAGCCCTGATAGGATATAGCCTCTATGCTGAAACCCAAGTCAACCCGCATTCTTATTGTGGACGACGAGTCTTCAATCTTATCACTCTACCGGGAAACCCTCCAACCAAGGTCGAAGCCTAATCATTTCGATCTAACCCTTTGCAGTCAAGCTCAAGAAGCGCTTGATGCCTTTCGTGCAGCGGTTGAGCAGGAAAAACCTTTCGCCGTTGCTTTCCTTGATTTGCGAATGCCTCCTGGCCCTGATGGAATTTGGTTGGCAGAGAGAATTCGGGCCTTAGATCCATACACGGAAATAGTAATGGTGACCGGCTATTCTGATAGCAGCACAACTCCCGACAAAATAGCATCTCGTGTGCCGCCTGCCGATAAGCTTCTGTACCTGCAAAAACCCTTTCACAACCTCGAGATTCAACATTTCGCTGCGTCTTTGACTGCCAAGTGGCTTGGGGAGAGGGAACTGAGGAAAATCCGTAATGATTTGGAAGGTCGAATCGAAAAACGGACCACAGAACTGATTGAACTTAACGAGCAGTTAAAAAAAGATATCGCCAGGCGTGAAAGGGCAGAGACAGAGGCCCGGTCTACCTTAGTCAAATTGCGCAGTGCCATGGGTGGGGTTGTTCAAGCAATGGCCTTGACTGTGGAAAGAAGGGATCCTTACACAGCAGGCCATCAGCGGCGTGTGTCTGACCTAGCCCGGGGAGTTGCTGCGGAAATGGGTCTGCCGGGCTATCAGATAGATGGGATCCGTATTGCCGGCCTGATTCACGATCTGGGCAAAATCTGCGTACCTGCAGAAATTCTCAGTAAGCCAGGGAAGTTGACCGAAATAGAGCAAACTCTGATCAAGGACCATCCTCAGGTTGGATTTGAGATTCTGAAGGAAATAGAATTTCCATGGCCGGTTGCTCAAATTGTTCTTCAGCATCATGAGAGAATCGACGGCTCCGGATATCCCGCAGGTTTGTCGGGAGACGACATCATTATTGAGGCGAAAACTCTAGCAGTAGCTGACGTGGTGGAAGCCATGGCCTCACACCGACCTTATCGCCCGACCCTGGGACGCGAGATGGCGTTAAAAGAAATTGCCCAGAATCGAGGTTCGCTCTATGAAGCAGATGTGGTAGATGCCTGTGTCAAGCTCCTCACTGAGAAAAAATTTAACTTTAGACAATGATGTCGCAGGGCGCATAGCGAGAAAGGCTAGAAAAACTAAAAAAATAGAGAATGCCTCTCGCCAAGTTTTTTCCCTTCCTCGCCTTGGTCTTTTCCCGCCTGTCTCGCATCACAAAACTAATGACAGCGAAGCTTAATGACGGCCCCCTTAGTGGCCAAGTGACTACGAATGACAGCGCAGCGTAGTGACCCAATGACACCGAAGGTAATTGACTACTATCTGCCTGCCTGTCCCGAGCGAGCTTGCCCTGAGCTTGTCGAATGGGTCGCGGGGCTGTCAGCTGGCAGCGGTCTTTCCCCATCTCGCCCGGCCTCATTGTTTTGCGAAGGCAAATAGTTTTTGTGTTAAGCAAACTGGAGTTAGTGTAAAATGATGTTTAGGTTGTCCAGGTTTTTACCTGTCACTGTGAGGAGAAAAGATGAAAAAATCGCAAGGAGACATCAATCTGGAGGTAAAAGCTCTCAAAATCGGCAGTAAAGTGAGAGAATTGCGGCAAAAAAAACATTACACCCTTCAGGATGTTGCTGCCAAAACAGGCTTGTCCAAACCATTCCTCTCACAGATAGAGAATGATCACGTTGTGCCCCCCGTTGCTACCCTGCTAAAGCTGGCCAGAGCCTTCGACATCGGGTTGGCTCACTTTTTCCAGGACGAGGTAGGTATAGACAGGATTGCCATTACCCGAAGCCATGAAAGGCTCAGAGTAGAGAGGAGACCTCACCACCGTAAGGGCGAAGTGAATTACATATACGAGGCCCTCGACACTAAAAAGACTAATAAGCACATGGAGCCTTTCCTGGTTGAATTCCCGGTCCAGGACACCAGTGAAATGATCTTCATGAACCACGATGGAGAGGAATTCCTGCACGTTCTCGAAGGTACCCTTGAGTTTCGCAGTATTGATCGAGTGGAGGTTTTGGAGCCGGGCGACAGCATCTATTTTGAATCAGAACTCAGTCACAGCTTTCGTTGCCTTGGGGAAAAAGCGGCGAAAGCAATAGTAGTCGTCTGGACTGGCTAACGATTAAGGATTTCGGATTGCGGCTTCGCGTCATTTGCCTTCGGCGTCATTAAGTCACTACGCTGAGCTGTCATTCGTTGTAAGAGGTAGGGTTAGGTTTCAGGTGTCAGGGGTGGAGGGTATTGGGTCACCAGCCTTCGCCTTATGGTTTCGGCGCGCCAAGGAGGACAGACGAGAGAGGGTGAGTTTTGTCCCTGTGAGCTTTGAGTCTTCGGCTGAAGTGACGACTTCAACGACTTGAACGGTTTCTAATAAACATTTTAGGCACTTTAGAACATTTTAGACATTTAGTGCGACGGATTGGGGATTTGAGATATGAGATGTGGGATAGAGTATACAGCGAGACGAGGATTAGATTTTAGAGGTCAGAGGTCAGAAGAGCTTTTATTTTACCCTATGCTCAATGCTCTATGCCCTATGCCTTTTCAAATCTGCAATCATAAATGATACGTGATCCGGTTATGTATCATTGGGGTATGGGTCTTGCAGTTCACACGATAGGAGGTAAACAAACACTGGCAGTCGTTCTATTTTTGCCTTTCGGGCTGCGCCTTCCGCGGCCTTATAAAGTCCGCACAGGAGGACGAAGCAAGTATGGTGGAGATACGCTTCCACGGACGAGGGGGTCAGGGTACGGTGGTAGCCACCATTTTGCTGGCAAAGGCCTTTTTCCGGGATGGTTACTACGTGCAGAGTTTTCCTCTCTTCGGGGTTGAACGGAGAGGAGCTCCGGTAGAGGCTTATTTGCGGTTCGACCGCGAAGAAATTCTTATAAGAACCAATGTTTACACCCCCGACCATGTCGTCGTCCTTGATAAAACTCTGCTGGATTCCACTGATGTCACTTTAGGCCTCAAAACGGGGGGCTGGATTCTAATCAATGGGGCCGAACTTCCTGCCTACCCAAACTCATGGTCCCCCTATAAGCTCGCCCTTGTGGACGCTACTCACATCGCCCTGAATACTGGCCTGGGAACTCGCACTCATCCCATCGTCAACACCCCCATGCTGGGAGGGCTTGCCCAAGTTTTGGGCATGCCAAGCATGGAAGCCATTGCCAAAGCAATTCAGAGTGAAGTGCCGAGTAAGCCAAAGGCAAACATTAAGGCAGCAAAGATGGCCTATGAGCAAGTAAGGGTGTTGGAGCCAGTTAAACACAGCAAGTCAGCAAGCAAGAGGACGTGAAAAGGAGATATCTATAAAACCGAAATACGAAATTCGAAGCACCAAACAAATTCTAAATTCAAATTACCGAAACATTTAAGCTCACAAAAGATAGTCTTTTCTTTGAAATGATGTGGTTTTGAATTTTGGCTTTTGGACATTTGAAATTGTTTCGGATTCCGATATTCGATATTCGAATTTTTGAACATTTTGCGCGGGCAAATGAACTGAAACGAGGACAGAGACAAATGGCCTCTCAGCAATCAGTGAGGAACCAAGCTCCCCTGATCATCCCTTGTTCATATCTCACCACGGAGGGCAACAAAACGGGCTCGTGGCGTTTTCTCAAACCTCAGTATGAGGAGAAAACCGCTCCTTGTAGTGCTGCCTGCCCCAGTGGTGAGGATATAGCCCGCATTCAAATGTTGGCCGCCCAAGGATCTTTCAAAGAGGCTTGGGAGGCAATTATGGTGGAAAACCCTTTCCCTGGGGTCTGTGGACGCGTTTGTTACCATCCCTGTGAGCTGCAATGCAACCGCAGGGAGTTCGATGAACCTGTTGCCATTCAAACTATAGAGCGTTTTCTTGCTGACACCGCCAGTCGGTATGAACTCACCTTCGGGCTGGATAAACTGCCTGCAAAAAAACAAAAAGTTGCTGTAATAGGCTCGGGGCCTAGTGGCTTGTCCGCTGCCTATTTTCTTACACTCTTGGGATATCAGACTGATGTTTTTGAAGCCCTCTCGGAGCCAGGTGGAGTCCTGCGGTGGGGCATCCCGCTCTATCGCTTACCTCCAGCAATTCTCAAGGAAGAGGTACTGCGGCTCCAGGATTTCGGTGTCTCCATACACTGCAACAAGCCCGTCTCTCCCAAATTCTTAAAGGAAGCAAAGAATACCTATGCCGCCATATTCCTCGGTTGTGGCCACTCCCAGAACCTCCCCCTTTCAATTCCAGGAGAAGATCTGCCTGGGGTGGACAAGGGTCTCAGTTTTCTCAATAAGATACGGAGAGGTGATGTGGACTCGCTTCGGGGAACAGTGGCAGTCATTGGCGGCGGGAATACGGCCATAGACGCTGCCCGCTCTGCGGTCCGTTTGGGTGCCAAGGCTATGGTCATATATCGTCGCAGGCAACAAGATATGGTTGCCTTCCCCGGAGAAGTGGAGATGGCTCGAGAGGAGGGCATTGGAATTTGGCAGCTTGAAACTCCCGTCGAAATAGAGCGGCAAAAGGGAGATCTAGTGGTCACTTTACAAGAGATGCGGGTGACTGGGGAGGATGTGAAAGGAAAAGCTCGTATCCGGCCCGCGGGCAGGAAAAGGAAAAAAATTCGTGTCCAACACCTTGTAATTGCTGTTGGCAGTTCTGCTGCCGAGGAATGGTACGATCTCCCCAGTAAAACAAAGGGAATGACCAGATTAGGCAATTGTGTCCTGGTGCATAGGAAGGGAGAGCCCGTCCTGTTTTATGGAGGCGATTTGGTTGCAAGTATCAAAAGTGTTGTTCACGCTGTTGCCTCCGGCAAAGAGGCAGCCATCGCCCTCGACATTTTTTTCAAAGAAGGTCTAAAAGCAATAGAGGGCAAGCTCAAATCCTGCCTGGTTGGTAACGGACCATCTCTTTCAATGGAAATGTATCTCGGAGGACCACGGGAGCAACGCAACCATAGTATTGTCTCTTACGAAAATCTCAATACGGATTATTTCCGCTTCGCTCCTAGTATGAGTCAACCCCGTCTCTTGCGCGAAGAGCGTCTCCAATCCTTTGCCGAAATAAATCTCAAAATCGGTGCAAGCCTCGCCATTCGTGAGGCTGAGCGCTGTTTCAACTGTGGTCTCTGTAACCAGTGCGATAACTGTCACCTTTTTTGCCCCGAAATTGCAGTCATTCGTGACCACAATCCGCCAGGTCGTCACATAGATTATGACTACTGCAAAGGTTGTGGTCTTTGCGTGGTGGAATGTCCCCGCAATGCTATGGCTTTGGAGGAGGAACGCTTATGAAACAGGTAGTAGAAGGAAGTCATGCTGTGGCAGAGGCCGTAAGACTGGCCAGGGCTCAGGTGATTTCCGCCTACCCCATAACCCCCCAAACCCACATTGTAGAGCGTTTGTCGGAATACTGTGCTGACTCCACTCTGGCCGCCAGATTCCTGAGGGTGGAGAGTGAGCATTCAGCCCTGGCTGCGCTGATTGGTGCTGCCAGCTGTGGAGTAAGAACTTTTACCGCCACCTCCTCTCAGGGGCTTGCCTTAATGCATGAACTCCTCCATTGGGCTTCGGCAGCCAGGTTGCCAATTGTTATGGCCAATGTAAACCGAGCTATGGCTCCCGGTTGGAATATATGGGCAGATCAGACCGACAGTCTAGCGCAGCGCGACACGGGTTGGATCCAATTGTACTGTGAACACAGTCAAGAGGTGTTGGACACTGCCATTCAGGCTTTCCGTCTGGGAGAGTGGCTGAACTTGCCGGTAATGGTAAATCTGGACGCCTTCTTCCTTTCCCACACCTACGAGGTTGTGGACCTGCCCAAGCAGAATGTAGTCGACCGTTTTCTCCCACCATACCAGCCAAGATTTCAGCTTGATACTAAAGACCCTTGTGCCTTTAATCAATTGGCCCCACCAAATATCTATATGGAAATGCGTCACAACATTCAGACCGCCATGGATGACGCACTAACCTTCTTTGGTCAAATGGAAAACGAGTTCAAGAATACCATCGGTCGAGGTTACGGCCCGGTTGAGGCTATTGAATGTGAAGATGCGGAAATCATCATGGTTACCTCCGGGACCATCACCAGTACCAGCCGGCAGGTTCTATCCGAACTTCGAAAAAAGGGTGAAAAGATAGGCCTTTTAAAAATCAAACTCTTCCGCCCTTTCCCCGTCAAGGCAATGAGAGAACTCACCGCTTCCGCCAGGAAGATTGCCGTGATCGATAGAAATTTCTCTTTTGGTGCCAGCGGGATCTTTGCCCAGGAAGTACGAGCAGCACTTTGTAACCATCCGGGGCACCCCATGGTATTTGGCTATGTCGCGGGATTAGGTGGCCGTGACGTTACTACTGCAGTGATAGAAGAGATCTACCGGCTCACCAAAGAAAGTGACCTACCACAACAAGAATCAATTTGGGTGGGACTCCACGAGGTGGAACATGCAGTTGGACAATCTTGAGCGTGACTACATGTGTCCTGGCCATGTGGGCTGTCCCGGCTGCGGGGCTGCTATTGCCATGCGTTTCGTGCTCAAAGCACTAGGCGAGAAGACCATAATGATCATCCCTGCGTGCTGCTGGTCTATCATTGCCGGCCCCTATCCTCAGTCAACGCTCCAAATACCCGTACTTCACACTGCCTTTGAAACTGGCGGTGCCGTTGCTAGCGGGGTGCGGGCGGCACAGGACGTCAAAGGAGATAGTGAAACCACAGTGGTGACCTGGGCTGGAGATGGAGGAACTTTTGACATTGGTTTCCAGGCTTTAAGCGGCGCCGTAGAACGTAACGACAACTTCATCTACGTCTGCTACGACAATGAAGCTTATATGAACACAGGTGTGCAGCGGAGCTCCTCCACTCCTTACGGTGCCTGGACAACCACCACTCCCGGACAGCAGTGGAAAAGGTTGCGCAAGAAAAACATCGTCGAGGTCTTGGTAGCCCACCGTATTGCCTACGCCGCCACTGCCAGCATCGCCTATCCAGAAGACCTGGTACGGAAGGTGACAAAGGCCAAATCGATTACCGGCGCCAGATTTATCCATATTTTCTCAAGCTGCCCTACTGGGTGGGGTATTCCATCGGAGATGTCAATCAAGATTGCCAGGATGGCGGTACAGACCAATATCTTTCCCCTCTATGAGGTTGAAGAGGGTACGAGATACACTATTAATTTCACCCCCAAAGGCTATTTGGTGAACGAATACTTCCGGCTCCAGGGGAGGTTCAAACATCTGAGCGAGAAAGATCTTGCTCACATCCAGGAAATGGTCGACGAGGACTGGAATTTGCTGCTTCGTAAAACCGGGAGTATTCCAGAAATTTCCTGACTGAAAAGATTTTGGGGACAACAGCCTGGCTCGTCGGTCATTCTCGCGCAGGCGGGCATCCGGGCAGTTGCCGAATTTGACTAACCATTGAAGTGGCCGCAACCGATTAGACTTGTCCCATGGTTTTGAGCAAGGTAATATGAATCAATAGATTCACCTTATGTTGAGTGGCAAAAGGAACACCAAATGGCGAAGGCTTCTTATTTTCGAGTTTTTTTTGTGGTTTTTTTCTCCTTGGCGCTAACTGTATCGTCTTGGGCGGCAGAAGACCCTTTGCACGGACCGTGGGATAGTCCCGCCTACCTTAAGCTGGTGCAAAAGGAGACGGGAACCAGAAGAAACACCTCCATGTCGTCACCTTTTTTTCTCTCTCTTCTCAATGTATTTTCCAAGGTGATCTCTCCTGTTGATGGGGATCGCTGTCCGAGTTATCCCACCTGCGCCGCCTACAGCAAGGAAGCCTACCAGAAGCACGGCGCTTTCCTCGGTACCCTGATGACAGTGGATCGACTTTTTCACGAGGCTGACGAGTCCAGCTTCTCTCCCACCATTGAGGTCTACGGCGTAGTGCGCATCTATGATCCAGTCCCAGCTAACGAGTTTTGGAAACGACATGACAAAAGCCGGGCTGAGGCAAATCCCCAAACCAGAGAATCCAGTAGTCAGTAGCCGGTTGAGCCCAGCATTGGGCATAGAGCATGGAGATTTGGGTCACTAGGCTTCGCCGTCATTAGGTCACTACGCTGCGCTGTCATTTGTCGTAAGAGGTAGATGACCAGTAGATTGCGGATTGCGGATTTAAAGGCAAGGAGTCAGAATCCAGCATTCAGGAGGATTGTCAAAACAATCGTCATACCCGCGAAAGCGGGTATCCAGTGGAGTCTGGATTCCCGCCCAAGTCTATCCCGCACTGGATGCGGGACCAGAATGACGATTCGAAAGGTCTGTCGTCTGACTTCAAATCTTTGACCTCCGACTTCCGACCTCTGACTTCTGATTTCTCAGCGCTTTGGTGCCTAGTGCTTAGTATTTGACTCCCATGCAATTAAGTTGCATAATATAAAATATCTGAGTTGGCTCTGACCGAACCCAAACTACCCGGCTTTTAACAAGGTGCTAGGCCTGTGAATAAGGTGTTTTTCTCCGGGTTTCTGCTCATATTTCTGTGCTGCGCACAAGAGGCTCAAGCTCGTCCTCTCCGGGCCTTTGTGAGCATTTTGCCCCAGAAGTTCTTTGTGGAGAAAATTGGCGGTGATCTTGTTGATGTTGCCGTAATGGTCGAGCCGGGAGCCAATCCCCATACCTATGAGCCAAAACCCAAGCAGATGGTGGCCCTAGCAAAGACTAGTGTCTATTTCGCCATTGGCGTTCCTTTTGAAACAGTTTGGCTGGCAAAGATCGCTGGTACAAATCCCAACATGCTCGTCGTGCATACGGAAGCAGGCATCCCTAAAATACCCATGAAGGTCCACCATCACGAGGGATCACCGCCAGAACATGGTCATGCCGGCATCAAGGATCCACACGTCTGGCTCTCACCGCCGTTGGTCATGATACTGGCAGGGAATATCCTCGAAGCTCTTTTGCGCCTTGACCCTACTCATGGGTCTGTGTATGAAAAAAACCATACGAGTTTTATGAAAGAACTTTTGGGGCTTGACAAAGAAATCCGAGCAGCATTGAGAGGTAAGGGCAAGAACGTCGAGTTTGTGGTTTTTCACCCTGCCTGGGGCTACTTTGCGCAAACCTATGGACTTGAGCAGGTTCCCGTTGAAATTGAAGGGAAAGAGCCCAAGCCGGCAGAGCTGCAGTACTTGATTCAATACGCTAGAGAACGGGGTATAAAAGTAGTTTTTGTCCAGCCTCAATTTTCATCGCTGGCGGCCCAAGCGATTGCAAAGTCCATAGGCGGTCAGATCGTTTTTGTAGATCCTCTGGCTGCTGACTGGGCTACCAATCTGCGTCAGGTGGCCCTCAAGTTTAAAGCCGCTCTCAAATGAGGTGTCACATGAGGGATGTCATTATAGAGATTAAAGATCTTTGGTTTTCCTTCAACTCCATCCCGGTTCTCAAGGAAGTGAACCTCACTGTTCACAGAGGGGACTTTATCGCCTTGCTAGGACCCAACGGTGGGGGCAAGACTACGTTGCTTAAACTAATACTTGGTCTGCTCAAGCCGGATCGAGGAAGCATCAAAGTTTTTGGTAAACCAGCTGG